>JAQUDN010000163.1 GCA_028685665.1 Burkholderiaceae bacterium
CGATCTAGCTGCTGGCGTTTGCCCTGTCCTCCTTCATCGTGGGGGTGGCGGGCGTGCTGTGGGGCTTTGTCTATCTGCGGACGGTGGAGCCTGCGGGCTTCAACCTGGACCGATCGTTCCAGATCTTTTTCATCATCATCATCGGCGGACTGGCCACCATCCGCGGGGCCTTTCTGGGCGCGGCGCTCATCGTGGTGTTTCCGCTGCTGCTGTCGCGCCTGGGCCAACTGCTGCTGGGCGGCTGGTTCGACTCGGGCGTGCTGGAGATGAGCCAGCGCATCGTGCTGGGCGCCTTGATCATTTTCTTCCTCATCGTCGAGCCCCAGGGGCTGAGCGCGCTGTGGGCGCGGGGCCTGCGGCGCCTGGCGCGCGGGCGCAGCCCCACCACCGCCT
The DNA here is from genome assembly GCA_028685665.1 of Burkholderiaceae bacterium. Classification (GTDB taxonomy): domain Bacteria; phylum Pseudomonadota; class Gammaproteobacteria; order Burkholderiales; family Burkholderiaceae_C; genus JAQUDN01. Next base: position 394 of record JAQUDN010000163.1, read on the forward strand.
GAGCGCGCTGCACCCTTTTTCCCCAGGCCTTTCCTTCATCCACCCCCTTGTTCACAGGAGTTCCTTTGATGTTTTCCCTCCGTCCCTTGCGCATGGCCGCCCTGTCGGCCCTGGTCGCGCTGTCCAGCCTGCAAACGGTCCAGGCCGACGAGCAGTTCTTCCCGCTGCAAAGCTACCGCGTGGGGCCCTACGCCGCAGGCGGCACCGGTTTCTTCGGGGGCTTCATTGACTACCTGAACCTCATCAACACCCGCGATGGCGGCGTGGGCGGGGTCAAATTGACCTGGGAAGAAGGCGAAACCCAGTACGAGGTCGAGCGGGGCGTGGAGGTGTATGAACGCCTCAAGCAAAAGCCCGGCATCGCCACCTGGAACCCGCTGTCCGTGGGCATTGCCTATGCCTTGCTCGACCGGGTGACGGCCGACAAAGTGCCCTTGCTCACCATCAACCACGGCCGCACCGACACCACCGATGGCCGGGTTTTCAAGTACGCCTTCCCCTTGCTGCTCAACCCCTACAGCGAAACCTCGGGCATCGTGAACTACCTCGGCAGCAAGGAAGGCGGCCTGGAAAAGCTCAAGGGCAAGAAAGTGGTGGTGCTCTACCACGGCTCGCCTTACGGCAAGGAAACCATCCCGATCTATGAGCTGCTGGCCAAGAAATACGGCTTCACCGTGCAGCAGATCGAGGTGCCGCACCCCGGCAACGAGCAGCAATCGCAATGGCTGACGATTCGCCGCGCCAAACCCGACTACGTGGTGCTGCGCGGCTGGGGGGTGATGAACCCCGTGGCCCTGAAGACGGCCCAGAAGACCGGCTTCCCTGTGGACCACATCATCGGCAATGTGTGGTCGAACTCGGAAGAAGACGTCATTCCCGCAGGCGACGCCGCCAAGGGCTATGTGGCGATCACCACCGTGGCGGCCGGCGCGCAATACCCCGTGCTGCAGGACATCCAGAAGACCGTCTATGGCGCCGGCAAGGGCAACCTGCAAGATACCAAGCGCATTGGCAGCGTTTACCACAACCTGGGCGTGCTCAACGGCATCTTGAATGTCGAAGCCATTCGCATTGCCCAAGCCAAGTTCGGCAAGCGCACCCTCACCGGCGATGAAATCCGCTGGGGCCTGGAAAACCTCAAGATCGACGAAGCCCGCGCCGCCGCGCTGGGCGCCAAAGGCCTGTTCCACTCCATCAACGTGACCTGGAACAACCACGAAGGCGATGGCCGCGTGGCCTTCCAGCAGTGGGATGGTTCCAAATGGAATGTGGTCTCGGACTGGATTGCCCCCGACTGGAAGTTGTTGCGCCCCATCATCGAAAAATCCTCGCAGGCCTACGCCAAGGAAAAAGGGGTGAAGCTGCGCACCAGCATCAACGACTGATGCGCCTTCGGAGGGGCCACGGGTGGCGCACGCCCTGGGGCCTCCCGCCCCCTCCTTTCGCGCACCGAGCTCAATCCATGACGCACGCCAGCCCCCCTCCCTCCCGCCCTTTGCTGCGCATCGACGCCGTCGAGGCCACCTACCAGCAGTCCATCGTGGCGCTGCACGGCATCCACCTCACGGTGCAGCCCGGCGAAATCCATGCCCTGCTGGGCGCCAATGGCGCCGGCAAATCCACCACGCTCAAAGCCGTCTCCAACCTCCTGCCCGCCGAACGAGGGCATGTGACCGCAGGGCAGATCGTGTTTGACGGGCACGATGTCGCCCGCACCCGCCCCGCCGACCTGGTGCGCCGCGGCCTGGTGCAGGTCCTGGAAGGACGGCACTGCTTTCGCTCGCTGACCCTCGAAGAGAACCTGCGGACAGGCGGCCTGGGCCGCAGCGCCACGCGGGCGGAAATCGCACAGGACCTGGACCGCGTATATGCCATTTTTCCGCGCCTGGCCGCCCAACGGCGCACCTTGGCGGGACTGAGCTCCGGCGGTGAACAACAGATGGCCGCCATTGGCCGGGCCCTCATGTCGCGCCCCCGCCTGCTGGTGCTGGACGAGCCCTCCATGGGCCTGGCCCCGCTGGTCGTGCGCGACATCTTCGAACAGCTGCAGCGTTTGAACCGCGAAACCGGCCTGTCGATTCTGGTCGCCGAACAAAACTCGACGGTGGCCCTGCATTACGCCCACCGCGCCACGGTGCTGGAAGCCGGGGCCAGCGTGCTCACGGACGAGACGGCCACGCTGCGCCAGCGCTCCGACATCCAGTCGATCTATTTTGGCCAAGGGGTGGACGCCCCCTCGCCCAGCGCGGGCCCGGCCCTGGCAAGCGCCGGGGCCTGACGGAGCGCCCCTTTGCGGGGGGCCTGGACGGTGCCGCCCCTGCAGTCCGGGGCCCCGTCAACGCGACGAAAAAACATGTCCTGGAAGGCTCCAAGGACCGTGCAGCCTTCGTCAACAGCTATCAAAAAAGAAGCGTTTCACGCCGCCCTGCAGGCGCTGCCCCCAGGGTCCGCAGCAGGCGGCCCACAAGGTTGCACACGCAACCATTGGGGCAAACACCGAGTTGCATACGCAACCAATTTACGTAAACTGCCAGGCAGCTTGCCCCGTTGACTGCGCCTTGCGGGGGCGGGCCGCTCCTTCTTTCATCCCAGACCTCCCCCACCCCATGCACGCACTCTTCCGCTCTGCCAAGACCTTGTTGGCGACCAGCCTGGTGGCCCTGGCCGCCACCGCGTCGGCCCAAAGCTACCCCCACCGCCCCATCGAGTGGGTCGTCCCCTATCCTGCAGGCGGCGGCACGGACATCGTGGCCCGCACCCTGGGCCAGGCCATGGGCGCCACGCTGGGGCAGTCGATCGTCATCAACAACAAGCCGGGCGCGGCCACCAACATCGGCGCCGAATACGTGGCACGGGCCAAGCCCGACGGCTACACGCTGATGTCGGCCGACACGGCCACGCTGGCGGCCAACCCCTTCATCTACAGCAAGCTCAGCTACAACGTCGAAAAAGACTTCGCCCCCGTGGGCCTGACCGTGCGCTTTCCGATGATCCTGGTGGTCAACCCCAGCGTTCCCGCCAAGAACCTCGCAGAACTGACGGCCTGGATCAAGACGCAGAACGGCGCGAACTACGCCACCCCCGGTGCCGGCAGCCCGCACCACCTGGCCACAGAGCTGTTCCGCGAAGTGACCAAGGTCACGCTGACCCATGTGCCCTACCGCGGCGCCGCGCCGGCCGTGCAGGACGTGGTGGCGGGGCAAGTCCCCTTTATGTTCGTGGACACGGCCAGCGGCAACCAGTTCATCACCGCCGGCAAGCTGCGCCCCATCGGCGTGGCCAGCCCCCAGCGCGTGAAGAATTTCGAGACCATTCCCACGCTGGCGGAACAAGGCCTGAAGGGCTTTGAGGCCTATGCCTGGCAAGGCCTGGTGATGCCGGCCGGCACACCCGACGAGATCGTCCAGAAGGTCAACAAGGCCCTGCTGGCCGCCATGGACACCACCGCCGTGAAAGCCCGCCTGCAGGCCCTGGGCCTGGAATCGATTCCGAGCAATCCCCAGCAGATGGCCGACTATGCCGCCCGCGAGCGCGCCAAGTGGGGCAAGGTGATCCAGGCCAACGGCATCAAGGCCGATTGAGGCCCAGGCGGCGCCCGATGCGCCCGCCCTGCTGGCGGTCGCCCACAGCGCCCGCCGCTTTTTGGGGGGGACGCGCGCCTCAGGCTCCTGGGCGCGAGCGCTTCACTCGGCGTCGGAGCTGCCGGCCGCAGCCAGGCGCGCATGCAGCACGAGGCGGTCGAGCAGGCCTTCGAGCTGCGCGATTTCAGAGGCCTCCAGGCAGGCCATGATCTCCTGGTTGCGCCGCTCGATCACCGCCATCACCCGCAGCCAGACCTGCTCCCCCCGGGGGGTGAGCGTGAGCACCACCCCGCGCCCATCGAGGGCGCTGGCCTCCTTGCGCACCAGGTCCTGGTCCACCAGCGATTGCACCGCCCGGCTGGCCTGGCTCTTGTTCAGATTGGATTGGAGCGCCAGGTCGCTGATCGACAAGGGGCTGAAGCGGCCAATGGCCGCCAGGCAACGCCCCTCGCTCATCGGAATGCCGGCGTCGGCCACATACGCCCCCTGGGTCAGGCGATCGGTGAGCTTGGACAGGGTGTGCAAGCGGTGCGTGATGGTCCGGTCCAAAGAAACGGGGGGGCTTTTGGAGGAAGTCACGGGCCGGTCGGAAAAAGGGGGTTGCGAGCGCACGAATATACCCGGGCCTGTGCGCCGCTCCACGCCCCTCCCGCAGCCTGCGCACGGGACGACTCCCCGCCCCGGGACCCCCACCGGGTAGAAACCCGGGGTCACACCCGGCCCCAAAGCGTTAATATAGTTGCGTGCGCAACTTAATTGACCTCCTCCACATGCACCAACCCACCTCTGAAGCGCGTCCGTCCCTCTATTACCCCTACCAGGTGCACGCCCCCTGGCTGCCCTCGCACCACGCCCCGCAAGAACGCAAGCCGGTGGTGATTGCCGGCGCCGGCCCCTCGGGCATGGTCACGGCGCTGGAGCTGGCCCGCCATGGGGTGGCCAGCGTGGTGCTGTCTTCGGAACGGCAGGTCTCCCAGGGCAGCCGGGCCATCGTCTTCACGCGCCGGAGCATGGAAATCCTGCAGCAGGTGGGCACCGCCGAACGCATGAGCGCCAACGGCCTGCCCTGGCGCTTTGGCAACTCCTACTACCGCGGCCAGCGCGTTTTCCGGATGGAAGGCGCGCACGACCCCGATGACCGCTTCTTCCCCATGCTCAACCTGCAACAGCAGTACATGGAGGAATACCTGCACGACGCCTGCCAGGCCAGCCCGCTGATCGACTTCCGCTGGGGCAACAAGCTGATCGGCTCCACCCCGCAGGACGGCCATGTCGCGCTCGACATCGACACCCCCGAAGGCCCTTACCGCCTCGAAGCCGAGTGGCTGGTGGCCGCCGATGGCGGTCGCTCGGGCATCCGCTCGGCCCTGAACCTGCAGATGGAAGGGGCTTCGTACGAAGGCTTTTTCGTGATCGCCGACATCCAGATCGATCTGCCCCTGCCCACCGAGCGCCTGGCGTATTTCGATCCGGACTGGAACCCCGGCAACACCATCCTGATGCACCGCGAGCCGCATGGCATCTGGCGGGTGGACTACCAGCTGCCCCCCGGAGAGACGCCCGAAGAAGCACTCCAGCCGGAGTCGCTCCAGGCGCGCATCGACGCCCAGCTGGCCATGATCGGCCACGCCGGCACGCCCTGGAAAATGGACTGGAGTTCGGTCTACTCGGCCCGCACCCTGACGCTGGCCAACTACGTGCATGGCCGCACCGTCTTCACCGGCGATGCCGCCCACCTGCTGCCGATCTTCGGGGTGCGCGGGGCCAACACCGCCTTCCAGGATGCGCAATCGCTGGGCTGGCACCTGGCTTTCACCGTCAAGGGCCTGGGCAGCGAACGGCTCATGGCCAACTACAGCGCCGAGCGCGTGGGGGCCGCCCGCGAAATCATCGAGGAATCGGGCAAGAGCACGCGCTTCATGGCGCCCCCGACCCGGGGCTTTCGCAGGCTGCGCGATGCGGTGCTCTCGCTCTCGCTGACCGAAGACTTCGTGCGCCCGCTCTACCACTGGCGCACCTCGCGCCCGCACGAGTACAGCCACTCGATGCTCAACAGCCTGGGCGACGACAACGGCCTGTTCACGGCCGGCCCCGCCCATGGCGCGCCGCCCCAGAACATCCGCCTGGGGGCCGACGACTTTCTGCTCGACTACCTGGGCGGGGGCTTTGAGCTGCTGTACTTCACCACCGCCGCCGCCGTCCCGCAGCCGCTGCAAGACGTGGTGGCGGCCTTCCGCGCCCGGGGCGTACCGCTGAACGTGGTGGCCGTGGGGGCCGCCCAGCCCGTGGCGGGAGCCGACCAGACCCTGGCCGATGCCGATGGCCATTTCCGCCAGCGCTATGGCATCCAGGCCAGCGGCGGTGCCTACCTGCTGCGCCCGGACCAGCATGTCTGCGCCCGCTGGCTCACACTGGACGCCACCCGCCTGCAAGCGGCCCTGCACAACGCCCTGCCCCAGTAAAAGGAAACCCCATGTCCCATGCCCCCCACGCACTGACCCTCACCGGCCTGGAAAAGGTCTACGACCGCCTGGCCACGGCCATCGACCAGGCCGGCACCGACAAAACCGAGCTTTTCCTGGTCAAACTGGCCTTGCTCAACGCCCAGGCGCTGGGCGATGCGGCCCAGTTTGAGCACCATGTGGAAGTGGCCCTGCAGAACCTCTAGGAAGCCGCTTGCGACCTCCCGAAGACCAGGGCCACGCGCCTTGAAGCGGGACCCCAAACCCGTCCGGAGTCCCGGCCGGGAGCCGCATGCGACCCGCGCGGCCTGGCACCCTGGCGGCAGCCCGTTAAGCTGCCAACCTTGTTTTTTTGATGGATGGCCCCCCATGACGACCCTGAACGAAACCCACGACCCGTCCCTGCGCAGCTGGGTGGCCTCGGCCCAGACCGCCGGCACCGACTTCCCCCTGCAGAACCTGCCCCTGGCCATCTTCCGCCGCCCAGGCCGCTCTGAGCCCTGGCGCGGCGGCGTCGCCATCGGCGACCAGATCCTCGACCTGGCCGCCGCCCACGCCAGCGCCGCCTTCTCCGGCCTGGCCGCCAGCGCCCTGCACGCCGCCTCCCAGGACAAGCTCAACGCCCTCATGGCCCTGGGCGCACCCGCCTGGTCCGCCCTGCGCCTGGCCCTCTCGCGCGCCCTGCGCG
>JAQUDN010000164.1 GCA_028685665.1 Burkholderiaceae bacterium
CCTTCGATCCGCAACTTACCTCGGCCTCCCTGGGTCGCGGTCGTGTTTTCAAGCGATTAGTATTAATGGAACAAGCAATTGTTGATTTCAAGAAATCTATCGACATAGATCCACAACCCCATCCTGGCGTGGTAATAGAAATAGCCGACATGCTACAAGGCTCAAAAAATGGGGGTATTGATGCATCGCTTCACATACTGGATGAGGCCATGAAGCGAACGGGCGTTCTTGGGCTTCTCCAAGACAAAGCAGTTTCGCTTGAAGCTTCCAGAGGAGGTTACGATGCCGCCATCGACAGGATGCGAAAACTAGGCATCGAACGAAAATATAATCCTTTTTGGCGGGTTGATTTCGCCGAATTAATGGTGCGAGCCAACAGAAACGACGAAGCACAGCATGAATTGAATTTAGCCGCTGCTGAAATTTCCAATACCAAAAAAACAGATGCGATCTATCAATTGATACTGCGCATCGACAAAATAAGAAAGGTGCCAAGTAAAATTTAGAGTATTTTATATATAAAAATATGAAATACCGAATCGAATCAAGCTCGTGGACATAACTACATCAGAACTATCCAAAAATACCGACCTATTGATCTGCTTTCGAACCGATGTTCAGCCCCGTTCTTCGGCGGCGCCATTCCAGAAACGCTCCATGGCGATGTGCAAATACGAGGCAGACCAGCCAATCAGCAACAGCCCGTTGAGCGCTTCGGCCCCCGCCAGCAAACGGACAGGGCCACTGGGCGTGATGTCGCCAAAACCCAGCGAGGTGTAGGTTTCGGCCGAAAAATACAGGCAGGACACCAGGTCGGAACCGCCCGGCCCGACCAAGCTGCCCCATTCGGCAGAGTGCGGCAACAGGCACAGCACCCCGCCATACAAACCGATTTCCACCATGTGGGCAAACAAGGTGGAAAAAACCACCACCAGCAGCTTGAAGCGATTGGGAATGCCCAGCCGGGGCAGGCGGCCATTGAGTTCCCGCAGCACTTCGTAGTGAACCAGGGTGGTGCAGGCAATGAGCACGAGGCTGATGAGCGCAATGGTGAACATGGGGGCACCCAAGACAGGCGGTCCAGAAAGCGGGCAAGGATACCCGAGCGCCCTCCCCCCGGATCGCAGGGATGCGGCCCTTGAGGCGCTCGCCCACCAGCGCGGAATGCGCCGATGGACGGACGCAGCACAGCACCTCACCCGATCCCCCTTGCCCGGCCCCCCGTGCGCCCTCGCCCAGCGGGCGCAGGACGCCTTGAAGGCGGAATCCCGGGAAATCACCGCACGAGGAAACCTGGGGTGTTTTCAGGCCCCAGGCCTTTCAAATCGGACGGTATCTGCTCACTTTTTTGATTCTGTGGCACGGCGCGCCGTGCGGCCCGGAACCCTGGAACGACACGACCGGCTTGCGCCGGTCTGGAAAGGGGCTGCGGGCGGGTTTTTCGCCGCGCAGCCAGGAGGGGGCAGCGCCGCAGGGGCTCAGCCCACCAGATCGCGCACCTGTTGCAGGGCGGCGGGGTCTTCCATGGTGGTCAGGTCGCCGGGGTCGCGGCGCTCGGCGACGGCCTGCAGGGCGCGGCGCAGGAGCTTGCCGCTGCGGGTCTTGGGCAGCACGTTGACGAAGTACACGCGCGAGGGACGGGCCACGGCGCCGAGCTGGTGGTCCACCAGCTTCATCACGTCGCCTTCGAGCTTGAGGCGGGCGGCATCGTCGTCCAGGCCGGTCGCGTCGCGGGGCACGGCGAAGGCCATGGCGACCTGGCCCTTGAGGTTGTCGGCCACGCCCACCACGGCGACTTCGGCCACGTTGGGGTGCGAGGCGATGCTTTCCTCGATTTCGCGGGTGCCCAGGCGGTGGCCGGCCACGTTGATCACGTCGTCGGTGCGGCCCAGGATGAAGTGGTAGCCGTCGGCGTCGCGGATGCCCCAGTCGAAGGTGCTGTAGATCAGCCGGCCAGGAATGCTCTTCCAGTAGGTGTTGACGAAGCGGTCATCGTCGCGCCACACGGTCTGCATGCAGCCGGGGGGCAGCGGGCCTTCGATGGCGACCACGCCCTTCTGGTTGGGCTGGGTCAGCTCTTCGCCAGTGGTCTCATCGATCAGCTTGACGCCATAGCCGTACATGGCCTTGCCGGGACTGCCGAAGCGGGTGGTTTGCTGTTCGATGCCGTTGGCCAGGGTCAGGATGGGCCAGCCGGTTTCGGTTTGCCAGTAGTTGTCGATGATCGGGACTTGCAGCGCCTGGCTGATCCACTGGGCCGTGGGTTCGTCCAGCGGCTCGCCGGCCAGCCACAGGGCCTTGAGGGTCGAAACGTTGTATTTGCTGAGCCAGGAAGGGTCTTGCTTTTTCAGCACCCGCACGGCGGTGGGCGCCGAGAACATGTGCGTGACCTGGTATTTTTCAACGATGCTCCACCACACACCGGCGTCCGGCCGGGTGGGCAGGCCTTCGTACATGATGGTGGCCATGCCGGCGATCAGCGGGCCATAGATGATGTAGCTGTGGCCCACCACCCAGCCGATGTCGCTGGTGGCAAAGAAGGTCTGGCCCGCCTTGGCATCAAAAATATGCTGCATGCTGGCCGCCAGCGCCACGGTGTAGCCGCCGGTGTCGCGCTGCACGCCCTTGGGCTTGCCGGTGGTGCCGCTGGTGTAGAGGGCGTAGCTGGGGTGGGTGGATTAGAGCCATTCGCAGGGCACCACGGCGTCGAGGTGCTGGGCGCGCAGGGCCGCCCAATCGTGGTCGCGACCGGCCTGCAAAGGCATCGAGGCCAGGCCCCGGTTGACCATGAGGACGGCAGCGGGCTTGTGGCGGGACAGGCTGATGGCTTCGTCGAGCAGGGGTTTGTAGGGCACGACCTTGCCGCCGCGTGAACCGGCATCGGCACTGACCACGGCGACGGGTTCGGCATCTTCGATGCGCGAGGCCAGCGAACCGGCCGCAAAACCACCGAAGACCACCGAATGCAGCGCGCCAATGCGCACGCAGGCCAGCATGGCAAACGCGGCCTCGGCAATCATGGGCATGTAGATCAGGACGCGGTCCCCCTTCTTGACGCCCAGGCCCTGCAGGGCGGCGGCCATGCGCTGCACTTCGGCATGGAGCTCGGCGAAGCTGTAGGTGCGCTCGGTGTCGGTTTCGGTCGAGATGGCGATCAGCGCGGGCTGGTCGGCACGTTCGGCCAGATGGCGGTCCACGGCGTTGTGGCACAGATTGGTGGTGCCGCCCACAAACCATTTGGCAAAAGGAGGGTTGCTGTAGTCGCACACCTGCTGCGGGGGGGTGTGCCAGTCGATCAGCCGGGCCTGCTCGGCCCAGAAATCATCGCGCTTGTCGATGGAGTGGCGGTAAAACTCGGCGTAACTGCTCATGGTCAGGTCTCCTTGGCGTCCTTCGCCCGACAAGCCGGGCGCTTTTGAATTCATAATTATTCATGATGCGCTTGCGGGAACCTGACGGATGGCGGCCCGTCCAGGGGAAGGGGCCGCCACAGGGCCCAGGCGCCACCGAGAACTCCTGATTCGATAGCTACCAAGGCAGACGGGATGGGCTCTTGAGGCCTACAGGACCCCGGATTTATTTCACCAGGGCCAGCATGTCCCTGAAGGCGGGGTGCTCGCAGCTGCGCAGCCATTCGAAGGCCACCATCTCGGTGGTGACCAGCTCGGCACCGGCACCGGCGAGGCGGTCAAACGCGGCGTCTCGGTTGCGCTCGGTGCGCGAACTGCAGGCGTCGGTGACCACCCAGACCTCGAACTCGTCCTCGATCAGATCCAGCGCGGTCTGCAGCAGGCAGACATGGGCTTCGCAGCCGGCGATGACGATGGTGCCGCGCTCTGCTTCGGCCTGCGCGGGCTTTTGCAGGTGGCGCGGCAGGCTGCGGGCATTGCCGCCCTGCTGGGGCTTGGCGGGCGGGCGCAGCCATTCGCCCAGGCCTTCCTCGGCCGCGCTGAAGTGCATCTTGGCCAGGGTTTTCTGGCACAGGGCGCGCAAGGCGGCGTCGTTCGGCCCCAGGCGCGAGGGGTTCTGCTCGGTGCCCCAGACGGGCACGTCCAGGATCTGGGCGATCCGGGCCAGGCGCACGGCATTGGCCAGCACGGCAGGGGCCTCGAAAATGGCGGGCATCAGGCGTTCCTGGTAGTCGACCAGAACGAGTTGGGATTCAAGGGCATCGAGCAGCATGGTGTTTTCGCGCTAAGCGTCCGGTTCAGAAAGTGGCGAAGATTGTCGCAGCCCTGCCCGGCTCAAAATTCGACAAAGACCTGCGGCACATCGCTGGCCGAACCCAGGCGGTAGCCGCTGTCCTTCTGGCTGGCCTGGCGCGCAAACTCCAGGTCGGCCGGAAAACTGGCGTACACGCGGTAGAGCGGCTCGCCCGCGGCCACCTGGTCCCCCAGCTTGTGCAGCAGGTCCACGCCCGCCTCCTTGACCTTGGGCGCACCGGCCAGCCGGGCCACACGGGCGATCTGGAAGTTGTCGATGCTGCAGACCATGCCCTCGACGGGGGCACAGACCTCGAAACTCAGGTGGCCGAGTGCCGGGTGGTGGTGGTCAAACCCTTTGCTGCCCTGGGCTTCGATGAGGGCCTGCATGCGGGCCAGGGCCCGCCCGGAGTCCAGGATGTCGCGTGCAATCGCAAAGCCGTCGCCGCCGCGCACATCGGGGTCGCACTCGATCAGGCGGCCGGCCAGGCGCAAGGCTTTCTGGCGCAGATCGTTGGGCGCGCTGGGGTCGTTTTCCAGCACCTGCATCACGTCGCGCGCTTCCAGCACGGGCCCGACGCCACGGCCCACGGGTTGGCGGCCGTCGGTGATCACCACTTCGAGCGACAGGCCGATGCGCCGCGCCACATATTCAAACAGCCGGCGCAGGCGCTGCGCCTCGGGCATGGAACGCACCTTGGCCGTAGGGCCGATGGGAATGTCGAGCACCAGATGGGTCGATCCTGCCGCCACTTTTTTCGAGAGGATCGAGGCGACCATCTGGCCGGGGGAATCGATCGACAGGGGGCGCTCCACCGAAATCAGCACATCGTCGGCAGGCGAAAGGTGGGCAGTGCCGCCCCAGGCCAGGCAGGCCTTGTGGGCACTGACGATCTCGGCCAGTTGCGCGAAGGGAAGTTCGACCTTGGCCAGCACCTCCATGGTGTCGGCCGTGCCCGCAGGCGACGTAATGGCGCGCGAGGAGGTCTTGGGGCAGAGCATGCCGTGCGCCGCCACGATGGGCACGACCAGCATCGAGGTGCGGTTGCCCGGAATGCCGCCAATGCAATGCTTGTCCACCACCAGGGGCTCGTGCCAATCCAGGCGGCGCCCGCTGGCGACCATGGCATCGGTCAGGAAAAAGACCTCCTCACGGTCGAGCTCGTCGCGGTTGCAGGCCACCACGAAGGCCGTGAGCTCGATCTTCGAATAACGGTGGTTGGCGATGTCGCGCACGATGGCGGCGTAGTCCTCGCGCGTGAGGCGCTCCCCGGCGATCTTGCGGAACAGCGCCTGGCAGGAATCGGGCGGTTCGGCCTGCGAGATCGAGGCGGGGTGGCCACGCTCCACACCGAGCTGGTCGAACGCGTCCTGCGACAGCCCCAGTTCATGGGGCTGCACGATGCGCGGGTCGCTGGTGACGTTCAGGGTGGCCAGGATGCGGTGCCCGTTCGCCCGCACTTCGATTTTGGAGAGCGCCTGGAACCCTTCGGCACGGTACACCGCGCAGTCGCGGTGCAGGTAGGCCACGTTTTCGCGCCAGGTGTCAATGGCGACCCGGCGCAAGGACAAGGGAGAACGGGGCAGTTCCGCAGCGGCCGACGAGGCCACCGGAGGGGGGGAGGACGAATCGACATGCATGGACGCAGCCTACACCGAAAAACCGCCCCCGCACCGGCCGCCCCACAGCCTGGGTGGGAGCCAAGCCGGCCCCTGCGGCGGCGGTCGCCAGCGGAGCCAGCGGCCCGGGCAATCGTGTTACCCTTCGCGTCCATGAATCGATGGCTTTGTATTCTTCTGCTCACCTGTGCCACGGCCTCCCAGGCTGCACCCGGTACAGCGCAAACCGACGAAATGACCCATTTCCTGGCCAACAAGGGGCTGCTCAACCAGCTCCAGGGGGTGCGGGAGACCGTCACCACCACGGCCCAGGATGTCGCGGGGAGAACCTCCGAACTCGTGATGCACGCCATGGGCTTCCTGGGCGTTCCCTACAAGCGCGGGGGCAGCAACGCAGAAACCGGCTTCGATTGCAGCGGTTTTGTGCGCGCGATCTACCAGCAAACCGCAGGCCTGCTGCTGCCGCGCAAGGCCGACCAGCAGGCGGCCACCACCGAAGTGATCGACAAACGCGATCTCCAGCCCGGGGATCTGGTGTTTTTCAACACCATGCGGCGAACCTTCAGCCATGTCGGCATCTATGTGGGCGACGGCAAGTTCATCCACTCCCCGCGCAGCGGCTCGGAAGTCCGGGTCGAGGACATGGGGCAGTCGTACTGGCTGCGCCGCTTTGATGGCGCGCGCCGGGTCACCCCGACGGTGCAAGCCCAGCAGTAAGGCCACGGCCTGCCGCGCTCTGAGGAGCGCCTGGGGTCGGCCAAGCCCCCCCAAGGCCCGCCCCGGGTACACCAGGGGCCTGGCGCACCCACCCAAGGAACATGTCCCCAAGGCACAAGCAGCCACGGTGCCTTTTGTGGACATGGATGTTTCCCACACGGGCCCCACCCCATCCGTCCGGCCGCAGGCCCGCCTGAGATCCCCTTGGCCCCCTGGAGCGCCCGGGGCCATCCCACAGAAACCACCGCCCATCGGGCTCCAGCACAGTTCAGGCAAAAAAAGAGCGCAAGCCCTGGTGGGGCTTGCGCTGATAGCTATACTTTTTGGAGGGCTGCACTTTGGGAGGGCTGCGAGGGGGCTATGCCCCTGCCCCCCGCGCACCGCGGATGCCCTCCCTGAGTTACAGCGCCTGGACCAGTTCCGGCACCGCCACGAACAGGTCCGCCTCCAGCCCATAGTCCGCCACGCTGAAGATCGGCGCCTCACCGTCCTTGTTGATCGCCACGATCACCTTGCTGTCCTTCATCC
>JAQUDN010000165.1 GCA_028685665.1 Burkholderiaceae bacterium
GGGCGCCACAAAAGCCCCCTGCAGCTTCCAGGGCGATAGGCCCTCGAACGAATAGTTCTCGGGGTCGGCCCAGAGCCGCTGGACCACTTCAATGAACTCGGCGGTGAGCTCGTAGCGGCGGTCGTGGTCGATGCGGTCCCAGCCAAAGGCCTGGTGTTCGACCGCGCGGTGCCCGGTGACCACGTTGATGCCCCAGCGCCCGCCAGAGATATGGTCCAGCGTGCTGGCCCACTTGGCCAGGTGCAAGGGGTGCAAGGGGCCATACAGGACGTGGATCGTCGAAACCAGGAGGATGCGCTGCGTCACGGCGGTGAGTGCCGCCGTGGTCATGAAGGAATCCAGCGCATTCCCATCGAAGACCCCGCCGTACCCGCCCTTGGGCAACCACTGCGACAGAGCGAACACCAGATCGAAGCCCAGGGCCTCCGACTGGAGCACCAGATCCCGGTTGTAGGCGAACTGCCAGTCGGTGCTGCGCGGCAGGGTCGAGGCACTCCACCCCCCGGCCTGGATGGGCAGGAACAAGCCGAGCAAAAGCGGCTGGCGCAGGGCCTGGGCCCACGGACTCTCGGGGAAGTCGGCCGGCGACGGAAAACGGTCCAGTCCGACAAGCGAACCCGCGCGGTGTGTGATGGTGGTCATGGGGGGAGTGGCGGCCGGCATGGGGACCATGCCGGCAGAAGTCAATCGAGAGCCCTGATTTCACCCATTTCCAGCGCCTGGCGCAGCCCTCTTTTCGCATGTGCTTATAGAGAAAATAAACCCAAATATCCTTACCAGCCTTGGCGTTATTGCTCTCAAATAAATAGCGTTTATCCATATGCAGCAAGCGCATATGCCACCCGAAGATTCCTGCCTATCATCCGCCGGCGGACGCTGAAGCCCTCCCCCGTTCCCGCCGGGCATTGCGCTGGCTGGGGCGGAGCGGTGCGGCCTTGTTCGCAAGCCCTGCCGCGGAAATCCCGGCACCCGCCGGCCTCGGGATCTGCGTTGACCACCCTCCACCGGAGTCTTTTTTGACCACCTACCACTACCTGGGCCGCAGCGGCCTGAAAGTCTCTCGCCTCGCACTGGGCACCATGATGTTCGGCGGCCCTACCGACGAGGCCACGGCACACGCCATCATCGCGCGCGCCAAGGACCAGGGCATCAATTTCATCGACACCGCCGACGTCTACCAGAAAGGCCGGACCGAAGAAGTGGTGGGCCGCGCCCTCCAGAAGGACCGCCACGACTGGGTCCTGGCCACCAAATTTGCCAATGCGCTGGGCACGGGGCCCAACCGGGGTGGCACCTCCCGCAAGTGGATCATCGAAGCCGTCGAGGGCAGCCTGCGCCGCCTGGGCACAGACTACCTCGATCTGCTGTATTTCCACCGTGCCGACTTCAACGCCCCGCTGGGCGAAGCGGTGCGCGCGATCGGTGACCTCATCCGTGCGGGCAAGCTACGCTATTTCGGGGTGTCCAACTTCCGCGGCTGGCGGATTGCCGAAGTCGCCCATCTGGCCGACGCCGAAGGCATTGACCGCCCCATCGCCAGCCAGCCCCTGTACAACCTGGTCAACCGCACGGCCGAGGCCGAGCAATTGCCCGCCGCTGCAGCCTATGGCCTGGGCGTCGTCTCATACAGCCCCCTGGCCCGCGGCGTTCTGACGGCCAAATACGACCCGGACGCCCCGCCGGCGCCCGACTCCCGCGCAGCCCGTGCCGACAAACGCCTGCTGGAAACCGAATGGCGCCCCGAATCGATCGCCATTGCCCGCCAGATCCGGGACAACCTGGCCGCGCGCGGCATCAGCCCGACCGACTTCGCCGTCGCCTGGGTGCTGAACAACCAGCTCATCACCTCCACCATTGCAGGCCCGCGCACCCTGGCGCAGTGGGAAGGCTATGTGCGGGCCCTTGCGTACCAGATCACGCCCGAAGACGAAGCCCTGGTGGACCGCCTGGTTGCGGCCGGCCATCCGTCCACCCCCGGCTTTACCGATCCGGGCCACCCGGAAGAAGGCCGGGTCCCCTACATTGCCGCCGCACAGGCGTCCTGAAAGCCCCTGGCATGGCACACGAAAAACGACAGATCCCCCTCCAGCGCGATGCGATCCTGGCGGGCATCCCGGCCCTGGCCGCAGCGGTCGCGGACAACGCGGCGCAGCGCGAAGCGCAGCGCAGCCTGCCGCACGAGGCGTTCCGGCTCGTCCGCCAGTCCGGGCTGGGCGCCCTGCGCATTGGCCAGGCCGACGGAGGCCCGGACGGTTCGCTGGAAGACCTGATCGGCGCGCTGGCCACCTTGGCCGCCGCCGACTCCAGCGTCGCCCATGCGCTGCGCATTCATTTCAACGCCACCGAGGCCTTGCGACTGGCCCCGCCCAGCCCCTACCGGCAACGGCAGGTGCGCTACGCCCTCGAAGGCGCCCTGTTTGGCGGCGCCTACACCGAGCGCGGCACGGAGCGGGCGGGCCTGACCCACACCGCGCTGCGGCGCGAGGGCGCGCACTTTCGGCTGGATGGGCGCAAGTTTTACGCCACCGGCACGGCGTTTTCCGACTACGCCAACGTGAGCGTGCTGGACGAGGAAGGCCTGATGGTGGCGGTGAACCTGCCAGTGGACCGGGAAGGCATCGAGATCCTGGACGACTGGGACGGCTTTGGGCAGCGCCTCACCGCCAGTGGCTCCATCGTGTTCACGAATGTGCTGGTGCATGCCGACGAAGTGCAGTCGCGCGATACCACCACCCTGGTGGGCCGCCACACGTCGGCCCTGCGCCAGCTCCACCTGGTCACCACCGCCGCAGGGGCGGTGCGCAATGTCCTGTCGGACGCCACCGGTTTTGTCCAGCACCATGGCCGCCCCGCCCTGCACAGCCCGGCCGCCACCGCGCGCGAGGACCACTTCAACCAGCTGGTCGTTGGCGAACTGGCGGCCGCCTCGCATGCCATTGACGTGCTGGTCCGGGACAACGCACGCCAGCTCGACCTTTCGGCCACCGCCATTGCGCACAGCGCCCCGGAGGCCGATGCACTGGTGCTGCAAGGCGCCCTGGCCACGGCCAAAACGCAAACGGTCGTGGCCCGCCTGGCCTTGCAGGCTGCCGAACGCATGTTCGAAGCAGGGGGTGCCTCGGCCACGTCCAGTCGCCACAACTTTGACCGCCACTGGCGCAACCTCCGAACCCTCTTCAACCACAACCCCCTGCTGCACAAAACCCGGGTCTTGGGGGATTACCACCTGAATGGCGTCACCACCCATCTGGGAGAAGGCCGGGTGTTCTGAACCACCCCGGCCTCCCTGGATTCATGCGGCTTTATGGCTTCCCACGGGGCATGGAGGCCTGAAAAATCGGGGCCAGCGCGGTGGACCCCTGCCCGATGTCCGCGGCAGGCAGCGCTGCAAAAGGCCCTGGTGAGCGCCCCCAGGCCCCTTCTGAACGAGGACCTGGCAGCACAACGCAGCGCCGTGCTGGCGCGCAGCGCGGCCGTCGGCACAGGCAGGGCGCCCGCAGCGGCACGCCAGGCCCGCGCCCGCGCAGCAGGCCGCCGTGGCATACGCCGCATGCGCAGCGCGATGCCTGTATCGCCCCGTGATTTTCGATGATCCATATCTGAATAAAGCGCAGCAAGCCCTCCGACATCTCCCCAGAATTCAGCCCATTCGTGGTGTTTTCGGAACTGCTTTTTAATGACCTACCGTCTTTCCTTAATCGACAAAAGCCCCCTGCCGGCGGGGTCGAGCGCAGCCGAGGCATTTCGCGCCACCCTGCGCATGGCCCAAAGGGCTGAGGCTTTGGGCTACCACCGCTTCTGGGTGGCAGAGCACCACGGCAACCCGAATCTGGCCGGTTCAGCCCCCGAAGTGCTGGCGGCCTACCTGCTGGCCCAGACCCAGCGCATCCGCATTGGCTCTGGCGGGGTCATGCTGCAGCACTACAGCCCCTACAAGGTCGCCGAGGTGTTCAAGGTGCTGTCGGCCCTGGCGCCGGGCCGGGTGGACCTGGGCGTTGGCAAAGCGCCGGGCGGACTGCCCCAATCGACCCGGGCCCTGCAGGCACGCCACGATCCGGCCCACCCCGTCGGCTTCGACAGCCTGCTGGGCGATCTGGACGCTTTTTTGCACACCCCCCTGCCGCCAGGACACCCTCTGGAAGGCGCCTGGGCGGGCCCGGTGCCCAGCGCCCTGCCGGAGTGTGTGCTGCTGGGCGCCGCACCGGACAGCGCGCGCCTGGCCGCCCGCCTGGGATGGCATTTCTGCTATGCCGGCCACTTCAACAGCGACCCTGCCCAGCTCGAACGCTCCTTGGCCGCCTACCGCCAGGACAGTGGCCGCGAACCGTGGATGGCGCTGTATGCCTTTGCCGCCCCCCGCCGTGCCCAGGCCGAACGCCTGGTGGCCGGCGTGCGCACCTTCAAATTGCACCTGCCCACCGGCCAGAGCGTGAACCTGCCCAGCCCCGAGGCCGCTGCCGAGTTCGCACGCCAGGCCGGGGTCCACGACTACCGCCTGGAAGAAACCCGCCCCCAGGTGATCGCGGGCACCGCAGAGGAGGTGCGCACGGCCCTGGACCAATTGCACCAGCGCCATGGCATCACCGAGTTCGTGATCGATACCCCGGTGCCCGACTTCGATGAACGCCTGGCCTCGATCGGGCTGCTGGCCCAGGCACGCCAGCCCTGCGCAGAACCGGCACTGGCCTGAAAACACCCCCCAGAGAGAACCATGCCCAAAACCCCTATTCGATTCGGTCTGATGCTGCACGGCGCAGGCGGCCACATGAACGCCTGGCGCCACCCCAGCGTCCCGGCCGACGCCAGCGTCAACCTGCAGCACTACATCGACACCGCCCAATCGGCCGATGCCAACGGCATCGCCTTTGCGTTCGTCGCAGACGGGCTCTTTATCAACGAGAAGTCGATTCCCCACTTCCTGAATCGCTTCGAACCCCTTTCCATCCTCTCGGCGCTTGCCACGGCGACACGCAAGATCGGCCTGGCGGGCACGGTCTCGACCTCCTACAGCGACCCCTTCACCGTGGCGCGGCAGTGGGCCTC
This sequence comes from Burkholderiaceae bacterium, assembly GCA_028685665.1. Taxonomy (GTDB): domain Bacteria; phylum Pseudomonadota; class Gammaproteobacteria; order Burkholderiales; family Burkholderiaceae_C; genus JAQUDN01. Next base: position 5,044 of record JAQUDN010000165.1, read on the forward strand.
GCTGGACTTGATCAGCGGCGGCCGGGCCGGCTGGAACGTGGTGACCACGCCCCTGGAAGGCACGGCCAAGAACTACAGCCGCGCCCATCCCGAGCACGCGCTGCGCTACGAAATCGCCGACGAATACCTGCAGGTCACCCAGGGCCTGTGGGACAGCTGGGACGACGACGCCTTTGTGCGCGACCGCGCCACGGGCCAGTTTTTCGACCGCAACAAACTCCATGCACTGAACCACCAGGGCCGCTTCTTCCAGGTGGCAGGGCCGCTGAACATCCAGCGCTCGCCCCAGGGCCATCCGGTGATCTTCCAGGCCGGATCGTCCGAGGCCGGCATCGGTCTGGCCGGCAAATTTGCGGACGCGGTCTTCACCCACTCCCCCTCGCTGGCGGAAACGCGCCACTTCCTGCAGCAGGTCAAGGCCAGCGCGGTGGCCCATGGCCGCCAGGCCGATGACGTGAAGATCTTCCCGGGCATCGGTCCCGTGGTTGCCGCCACGGAGGCCGAAGCCCAGGCCAAATACGAACGCATCCGGGGCCTGCTCAGCATCGAGGAAGCCCTGGCCTACCTGGGCCGGTTTTTCGACCACCACGACTTCACGCAGTACCCGCTGGACGCGCCCTTCCCGGAGCTGGGCACGATCGGACGCAACAGCTTCCGCTCCACCACCGACCGCATCAAGGCCCACGCCAAGGAGCAAGGGCTCACGCTGCGCCAGGTGGCACTGGACACCGCCACGCCCAAATCCCAGTTCGTGGGATCGGGCGAGAAAGTGGCCCAGGAAATCATCCGCTGGATCGATGAAGGCGCCGCCGACGGCTTCATCCTGGGCTTCCCCGTGATTTCGGAGGGCTTGCAGGACTTCATCGCCCATGTGCTGCCGATCCTGGAAGCCCACGGCCGCTACGAGCGCACGCTGCCCGGCCACACGCTGCGGGACCACCTGGGCCTGCCGCGCAAGGCCAGCCGCCATGCCGAGGCCGCCATCGCCCCCGCGGGCCAGAAGGTGGCGTGATGGGCAACCCTCCAGACACCCTCAAGCGCCCCACAGCCCTGCGCAGCCAGGACCGGCTGCGCGTGGAAAACGGCATCGCACGGCACGCGCAAGCCTTCATTGCGCTGCGCCGCGATATCCACCAACACCCTGAACTCTCTTTTCAGGAGCACCGCACCTCGGCCCTGGTGGCGCAACACCTGCGCGAAGGGGGCTACGAGGTCTTCACCGGCATCGCGGGCACGGGCGTGGTCGGGCGGCTGCAACGTGGCACGGGCCGCAAGACCCTGGGCCTGCGCGCCGACCTGGACGCCCTGCCCATCCAGGAAGCCACGGGCTTGCCCTACGCCAGCCAGAACGCGGGCGTCATGCACGCCTGTGGCCACGACGGGCACACCGCCATCCTGCTGGCCGCCGCGCGCTTTCTGGCCGAAGAAGGCGACTTCGATGGCACCCTGCACCTGATTTTCCAACCCGCCGAGGAGCTGGGCGCCGGGGCCAAAAAGATGATCGGCGAGGGGTTGTTCGAGCGCTTTCCCTGCGATGCGGTCTATGGCCTGCACAACTGGCCGGGCGTGCGCAGCGGCCACCTGGGCTGTATCGACGGGCCCGCCATGGCCTCCATCGACTACGCCAAGGTCACCGTCACCGGCCAGGGCGGCCATGGCGCCGAACCCCAGCACACGGTGGACCCGGTGCTGGCCAGCGCCCACCTGATCACCGCGCTGCAAAGCGTGGTCTCGCGCAACATCGATCCGCTGGACATGGGCGTGGTCACCGTGGGCTCGATCCACGGGGGCCATGCGGCCAACGTCATCCCGGACAAGGTGGAGTTGCGCCTGACCACGCGCTCCTTCAAGCCCGAGGTGCGGGAGCGGCTCAAGCAGCGGGTGTCGGGGCTGGCCAAGGCCCAGGCCGAAAGCCTGGGCGCACAG
>JAQUDN010000018.1 GCA_028685665.1 Burkholderiaceae bacterium
CGGCGATCAAAATGCCTGGAATGAAGCCCGCGACGAACAGCGCCCCCACCGACACCCGCTCGTCCTGCAAGGCATAGATGATCATGATGATCGACGGCGGAATGATGGGGCCGACGATGGCCGTGGCCGCGGTCAGGGCTGCAGCGTAGGCACGGTCATACCCGGCCCGGTCCATCATGCGGATCATCATCGAGCCCGGCCCGGCCGCATCGGCCAGCGCCGAGCCGGAAATGCCCGAGAAGAAGGTCAGCGACACCACATTGGTGTAGCCCAGCCCCCCGCGCTTGTGGCCCACGAACTGGGCCGCGAACTTGAGCAGCACCTCGGTCAGCGAACCGCCGCTCATGAGCTCTGCGGCCAGGATGAAGAAGGGCACAGCCATCAGCGGAAAACTGTCCACCCCTTCGTAGGTCTGCTTGAGCAGCACGAAAAGCGGAAAGTCGGCGCCCAGAACCAGGGCGGTCAGGGTGGAGAAGCCCAGGGCAAAGGCCACGGGCATGCCGATGGCCAGGTAAACGCAGCAGCTCAGCAGCAGGATCAGGCTCATGCTCATAGGGAAGCGCTCGCGTTGGCATCGAAATGGTCATCGGACGCAAAGGTCCGCGTCCGCACGTAATCACGCACGATCAGCATCCAGTGCGCAAACAGCAGCACGCCGCCCACCGGCATCGAGGCGTACACCCAGGACATGGAAACCTGCGTGGTCGGCGTCATCTGGTACTGCACCCGCCCGACATAGGTCATGCCGGCATAGACGATGAAGCCGAAAAAGACAAACAGCATCAGGGCAATCAGCGCGCGCAAGGCCTGGGCCCACCGCAGGGGCAGGCTGTCCTGCAGGTTCTCGACGGCGATGTGGCCCCCATAGCGCAGCACGGGGCCGGCGCCGAGAAACGTGAGCCAGACCATCATGTAGCGGGCCACTTCCTCGGCCCACTCGATGGATTGGCTGGTGGTGTAGCGCAACACCACATTGGCAAAGATGATGAGCGCCATGGCCGCCAGCAGCGCCATGAGCGCCCCGCGGTTGAGCGCCATCAGGGTGTTTTCAAAGGTCTTCATGGCAGCGTCCCGGCCCTGGGTGCAGCGTCAATCCAGCGCAAGCCGGGTGAAAGGGGTTCACTTCACGGCCTGGATGGCCGCGATACGGTCTGCGCCGAACTCTTTAGCGTAGCTCGCATAAGGCGCCTTCATGGCATCGCGGAAGCTGGCGCCATTGACCTGCTTGACCACCTGCATGCCATCGCGTTCGAGCTGGGCGATGCCGTTGGCCTCGTCTTCGTTCACCTTCTTGCGCGTGGCCTCGACGCTCAGGGTGGCCGCCGCCTGGAAGGCCTTCTTGTCGGCGTCGCTGAGCTTGTTCCAGATGCGGGGCGAGGTGATGATGAGCCCCGGCGAATACACATGGCCGGTCAGGGACAGGTATTTCTGCACCTGCGAGAACTTCGAGGACAGGATCACGGGAATCGGGTTCTCCTGCCCGTCCACCACCCCCTGCTGCAGCGCGCCGAACACTTCGGGAAAGGCCATGGGCGTGGGCTGGATGCCAAACGCGCGGTAGCCGTCCATGTGCACCTTGTTTTCCATGGTGCGCATCTTCAGGCCGCTGGCGTCGTTGGCCATGACGATGGGCCGCTTGTTGTTGGTCATGTGGCGGAAGCCGTTTTCGCTCCAGGCCAGGGCCACCAGGCCATGGCTGGGGAACTTGGCCAGCATGTCCTGGCCGATCTTGCCGTCGAGCACCTTGCGGGCGTGGTCGTAGTCGCGAAAGAGAAAGGGCACATCCACGATCTTGATTTCGGGCACGAAGTTGCCCACGGGCCCCGTGGACGTGATGACGAAATCCTGGGTGCCGATCTGCACCGCCTCGACCTCTTCGCGTTCGCCCCCGAGCGAGCCGGCGGGATAGACCTGGCACTTGTAGCGGCCCTGGGTGTTCTTGTCGAGGCTGTCGCAGAACACCTGGGCGCCAATGTCGTAGTGCGAGCCCTTGGCCAGCACATGGCCCAGCTTGAGCAGGGTCTGTGCCTGGGCCGGAACAGCGGTCCAGGCCGCGCAGGCGGCGATCAGGGCCGCAAGGTGGGGGCGGTGTGCAATGCGAATCATGGGGGTCTCCTGGTGATGGGAACCATGCCAGTCATCATGCCGGATGGTTGTACGACAAATTTTCGTGAATAAGTCGCTCGAACCCAACCGTGTTAACCCTCAAATCCGGAAGTCCCCGGGGCGCCCGCCCCGGCCCCTGTCAGACAGGTCCCAGGTCGGCCTGCAGGCGCCGGGCGAGCTCACGCCCTTGCGCCGCCCAGAAGGCCGGGTCGGCATGCCCGATGCGCTTGGCGGCATTCACCATGTGCCGGGTTCCGGCGGCGCGGGCCGCCCGGGCGTCACCCGCTTCAATGGCCCGCAAAATCGCCTCGTGTTCCCGGCGCACGTCCCGCTCCAGGCCGGCCTTGGTGGCCTCATTGGCGCGGGTCACCCGCGTCGCATGCTCCAGGAACTGATTGAGGTAGGCCAGCGTGGACAAGAGAAAGGGGTTGTGGGCCGCCTGGGCGATCGACGCGTGAAAGGCCACGTCTTCGTTCACCCCATCGCCGCCTTCGGCCACCGCTGTGTCCAAGGCCTCCATTGCCTCCCGGATCTTTTGCACGGCGGCGGGCGTGGCCCGGGCCGCCGCCAGGGCCGCCGACTCGGCCTCCAGAGCCCGGCGGACCTCGACCATCTGGATCACGGCATCGACCGATCCATCGGGCATGAGCTGGAGCTGCTGGGGGTCGGGCGGCGGGGCCTCCTTGACGAAGGCGCCCGAACCTTGCCGGGTTTCGATCAGGCCCAGGGTCTTGAGCCGGGAAAACGCTTCGCGCACCACCGTACGGCTGACGCCAAAGTTCTGCACCAGGGTGCCCTCGGTGGGCAGTTTCTGCCCCGGGGCCAGCTGCCCCTCGCGAATCCAGGAGGCCACCACCCCGGCCATCTGCTCGGACAGCGGAACACCGGCTTGCAAACGCGGCATCGCGGGCAGGGACACGCCCAAGGGGGGAGAGGAAGCAGCAGCCATACCGCATCATAAGCTTGTCAGACAACAAACAGGCTCTCCGTCTCCCGCCGCCCTTCAGGCCGGCGGCGGACAGCGCCGACTCAGGCCCCAGGCATGCTGCGCCCGCCAAAAATGCCCGTGCCCACGCGCACCAGGGTACTGCCGGCCTGGATCGCCGCTTCCAGATCGGCGGTCATGCCCAGGGAGAGGGTGTCGAAATGCGCCAGCCCTGGCAAGGCCGCACTGCGGATTTGGTCAAAAAGCCGCTTGGCGGCCATGTGGACTGCGAGTTGCGCTTCAAAATCAGGAGCATGGTCGGGAATGCTCATCAGCCCCCGCACGCGCAGGCCAGGCAAGGCAGCCACCGCCCGGACCAGGTCCAGCGCCGCCTCGGGGGCCACGCCCGCCTTGGTGGGGCCGCCATCCACGTTGACCTGGATGCAGACCTGCAGCGGCGGGCAATGTGCCGGACGCTGGGCCGAAAGCCGCTCGGCGATCTTGGGGCGGTCCACCGTGTGCACCCAGTCAAAGTGCTCGGCCACCAGGCGGGTCTTGTTGCTCTGGATCGGACCGATGCAATGCCACTCCAGCGGGGGCAGGGCCTGGGTACGCAAGGCAGCCATCTTGTCGACGGCCTCCTGAATGTAGTTTTCACCGAAGGCACGCTGCCCGGCCGCAGCGGCCTCGGCCACCGCCTCGGGTCCGAAGGTTTTGGAGACCGCCAGCAAAGACACGCTGGCGGGGTCACGCTGCGCCCGGACGCACGCCTGGGCAATCCGGTCCAGGACCGCATGGAGATGGTGGCTGATCGTGGTCATAATGATTGGCAAGCGTACCAAACGACAGAGGGATCCGTGGACATCACCCAATTGCTGGCCTTCAGCGTCAAGAACAAGGCCTCCGACCTGCATCTTTCGGCCGGCCTGCCACCGATGATCCGGGTGCACGGCGATGTGCGCCGCATCAACGTCGAAGCCCTGGACCACAAGACCGTCCACAGCATGGTCTACGACATCATGAGCGACTCCCAGCGCAAGACCTACGAGGAGTTCCTGGAAGTCGACTTCTCGTTCGAGATCGGAGGGCTGGCGCGCTTTCGGGTGAATGCCTTCAACCAGCACCGGGGCGCGGCCGCCGTGTTCCGGACCATTCCCAGCAAGATCCTGACGCTCGAAGAGCTGAACTGCCCCAAGATTTTCGGCGACTTGGCCCTCAAGCCCCGGGGCCTGGTGCTGGTGACCGGGCCCACGGGTTCGGGCAAGTCGACCACGCTGGCGGCCATGGTGAACTACCTCAACGAAACCGAATACGGCCATATCCTGACGGTGGAAGACCCCATCGAGTTCGTCCACGAATCGAAGAAATGCCTGGTCAACCAGCGCGAAGTCGGCCCCATGACGCTGTCGTTCGCGGCCGCACTGAAATCGGCCCTGCGCGAAGACCCCGACGCCATCCTGGTCGGGGAAATGCGCGACCTCGAGACCATCCGCCTGGCCATGACGGCCGCTGAAACCGGCCACCTGGTGTTTGGCACGCTGCACACGTCCAGCGCCGCCAAGACCATCGACCGCATCATTGATGTCTTCCCCGCCGAAGAAAAGGAAATGGTGCGGGCCATGCTGTCCGAGTCGCTGCAGGCCGTGATCTCGCAGACCCTGTGCAAGCTCAAGGATGGCACGGGCCGCGTGGCCGCCCACGAAATCATGCTGGGCACCAGCGCCATCCGCAACCTGATCCGCGAAGCCAAGGTGGCGCAGATGTACTCCAGCATCCAGACCGGCAACAGCCTGGGCATGCAGACCCTCGACCAGAACCTCACCGATCTGGTGCGGCGCAATATCATCAGTCCTGCCGAGGCCCGCAGCAAGGCCAAGATCCCGGAAAACTTCCCTGGCTGACCGACAGCCACCACGCCACATCCTTATGCCGAGCACGAACCCGCGAGATTACGCCAGCACGCCCCGCCGCCAGGTCGCCTTTCTGGGCCTGGGCGTCATGGGCTACCCCATGGCCGGCCACCTGGCCCTGGCAGGCCATGCCGTGACGGTTTACAACCGCACCACTGCCAAATCCATCGCCTGGTGCGCAGAGTACGCGGGCACTCCCGCACCCCGACATGCCCTGACGCCCCGTGAAGCCGCCCAGGACGCAGACATCGTTTTCTGCTGCGTGGGCAACGACGATGACCTGCGCTCGGTCACGCTGGGCGCCGACGGGGCTTTTGCCGGCATGAAGGCCGGAGCACTGTTGGTGGACCACACCACGGCCTCGGCCGAAGTGGCCCGCGCGCTGTACGCGGCCGCGCAGGCCAGGGGGCTGCAATTCATGGATGCCCCGGTGTCAGGCGGCCAGGCGGGTGCCCAGAACGGGCTGCTGACGGTGATGTGCGGGGGCGACCCCGAGGCATTTGAAACCGCCCAGCCGGTGGCCATGGCGTTTGCGCGGGCCTTCACGCTCCTGGGCGCCAGCGGGTCAGGCCAACTGGCCAAGATGGTCAACCAGATCTGCATTGCAGGCCTGGTGCAAGGCCTGGCCGAAGCCGTGGCCTTTGGCAAGAAGGCCGGTCTCGACATGAAACAGGTGCTCGATGTGATCGGCAAGGGCGCAGCGCAAAGCTGGCAGCTCGACAACCGGGGCAAGACCATGGTCGATGGCCAATTCGAGTTTGGCTTTGCCGTGGACTGGATGCGCAAGGACCTGGGCCTGGTGCTGGAAGAAGCCCGCCGCAATGGCTCCCGGCTGCCCGTGACGGCCCTGGTGGACCAGTTCTATGCCGATGTGCAAGCAATGGGCGGCCACCGCTGGGACACCTCCAGCCTCATTCAGCGCCTGACCTGAGTCAGACCCGCCCCGCTCTGGCCGGGGGCACGCCCCCGGCAGGCAGACCGGCGATCAACGGGCCATGGGAGCGGCCGCCGGGCTGTCCATCGACGTGACCGGCGCGGACGACGCGTTGGCGTTGGCCGTGGTCGCGCGGCGCAGTTCTTCTTCGGTCAGGATGTCGAACACCCGCACCACCTTGCTGACGCCCGTGATGCTGCGTGCGATTTCCGAGGCGCGGGTGGCCTCGCGCTGGGTGACGCGGCCCATCAGATAGACCACGCCCCGCTCGGTCACCACCTTGTAGGCGCTGGCGAACAAATCCTGGGCATCGACAAAGCTGGCCCGCACCTTGCCGGTGATCAGGGTGTCATTGGAGCGATCGCCCAAGGAGGAAGCCGGCATCACGCCCAGATCGTTGACCACGCCCTGTACGTTCTGTACGGCGGCCACGGCCTGTTCGACCTTCTGGCGGTCTTCGGCGGTGCGGACTTCCCCGGTCAGCAGCACCTTGCGGTTGTAGCTGGTCACGTTGATGTGCCCACGGTCCCCCAGCAGCTCGGCGATGCGGTTGGCAGAGCGCAGCTCGATGCCCTCGTCTTCGACCTGGGCCCCCGTGGTGCGGCGGTCCGCGGCCATCATGCCGCCGCCCACCACCGCGCCCCCCACCACCAGCGGCACGCACGCCGACAGCCCGGCGGTCAGGGCGGCAGCCGCCAGGGCCGCACACACGATACGGTTCATGGGATGTTTCATCAGAGGATCTCCTGTTCACCAAGTAACTGGGTGTCCACCCCGTCGCACAGGCAATTCAACACCAGGGCATGGACTTCGCGCACCCGCGCAGCGCGGTCGTGCGGCACGCTGATCAAGACATCGGTTTCGCGCAGCTTCGTGGCCAACTGCCCTCCGGTGCGGCCGGTGAGCACCACCACGGTCATGTCACGCTCGTGGGCGGCCTCGGTGGCGGCGAGCAAATTGGCGTCGTTGCCCCCGACCGACAGCACCAGCAGCACATCGCCGGCATGCCCGAGCGCCCGCACCTGGCGGGCAAACTGCGGGGTCGCGTCATGGCTGCCAGCGGCAGCGGTCAGCAAGGTGCCGTCGGCGGTGAGGGCCAGGGCGGCCAGCTCGGGACGGTCGCGTTCGAAACCGGCCACACACAGGGCGGCGAACTGCTGGGCCTCGGCGGCCGAAGGGCCGTTGCCGCAGGCCAGCACCTTGCCCCCACTGGTCACGCAGGCCAGGATGGCCTGGACGGCGGAAGCAATGGGCTGGCCCAGGGCCTGCGCCGCCTGGTATTTCAGGTCGGCGCTGTCGATGAAATGCTGTTGGATACGTTGCTCAAGCATGGGGGTCCGATGATACCCGCGGCCTGCGACGGTTGGCCCCGGCCCGCAGGACGGCTCCTCAGGCGGCATCAAACGCCGCCTGCAGCCATTGGCACGCTTGCCCACCGTCCACCAGCACCACATCGAAGCGGCAGGGCGGCAGGCTCGCGAAGCGCATCAGGTAGTGGCGCGCCGCGAACACGATGCGGCCTTGCTTGGTGCTGCCGATGCTGGCGCCCGCGCCGCCAAAGGCTGCGCTGGCGCGGCTGCGCACCTCGACGAAGACCAGCGTGCCATCGCGGGCGCGCATCACGAGGTCGATCTCGCCGCCCCCGCGCCCAGGCGTCCGATAATTGCGCTCCAGCAGCCGCAGGCCTGCGGCCTGCAGATGGGCCAGGGCCTGGTCTTCTGCGGCATTGCCCCGTTGCCGCGTGGTCGGGGCATGGGCTGGCTTTTTACCAAGGAAATCCATTGAGCGCCTCTTTCGCATCCGCCCTGGGTGCCGCACGCGACGCGGCGGCTGCACAGCATTATCCGCAGGGTGCGCTGTATGTGGTGGCCACGCCCATCGGCAACCTGGCCGACATCACCTTGCGCGCCCTGCATGTGCTGCAGCTGGCCGACACCATCGCCTGCGAGGACACACGCCACACCCAGTCGCTGCTGCGCGCCTACGGCATCGACAAACCGGCGGCACAGCTGCTGGCCGTGCACCAGCACAACGAGACCGAAGCCGCCCAGACCGTGGTGCAGCGCCTGCAGGCCGGCCAGCGCGTGGCCTATGTGAGCGATGCCGGCACACCCGGCGTGAGCGATCCGGGGGCGCGCCTGGTCTCCGCCATCCAGGGCGCCGGCCTGCGCGCCCTGCCCCTGCCCGGCGCCAGCAGCATCACCACCGCCCTGAGCGTGGCGGGCGCCGTGGCCCATGGCCCGGAGCACAGCGGTTTTGTGTTTGCCGGTTTTCTGCCCGTGAAACCGGCCGAACGGGCCGCCACCGTGCAGCAACTGGCCGACGAGCCCCGCTGCGTGCTGCTGCTCGAAGCCCCCCACCGCATCGGCGAGCTGGCCCAGGCGCTGGCCGTACTGGGCTCCCGCCCAGTGACGCTGGCCCGGGAACTCACCAAACAGTTCGAAGAAATCACCACCCTGCCCGCGCACGCCCTGGCCGACTGGCTGGCCGGATCGCCCCAAAGGGTGCGCGGGGAGTTCGTGGTGCTGCTGCACCCCGCGCCGCCGACCCACGACAACGGCGCCGAAAGCCTGCGGGTGCTGCGCCTGCTGCTGCAGGAGTTGCCCCTGAAAACCGCCGTGCGCCTGGCGGCAGAGATCACCGGGGCCGCGCGCAATGTCTTGTACGACACCGCCCTGGCCTGGAAGCGCGATGCCGCACCGGCGGATGAAGGCTGATCTGGCGCGCCGAAAATACAGAGAAAACAGCCTCTAGCGCTTACCCATAAAGCGCTTTTAGCTCTATTTTTAAGAGCAAAACCCTGGGATTTCAGCGCGCGGCCACCGCCAAGCCCGAGGCCACGCCGCCGAACAAATCCCCTTCGACCTGCGGGGTGTCGGGAAATGCGGCCCGCAGCACCTGCCGCAGCGGGCGCAAGGCCGAGGAGCCGCCAGTGAGGTAAATCGCCTGGAGCTGGGCCGGCTTCAGGTCGGCGCGCTGCACGCAGTCGTGGGCACAAGCCACCACCTGCTGCAAGGGGGCCTCCAAATGGCGCGCCAGGCCCTCGGGGGTCATCAGGGCGCCCAGGCCGGCTTCGACCCAATCGAGGGCCAGCGCCGCATCCGCGTCCTGCAGCGAGGCGGAAATCTTGGCCTGCTCCACGGTATTGGCCAGGCGGTGGCCATAGCGCTCGGTCAGCACGGTCATCAACCGCGCATGCAGCTGGGGGTCGGCGTAGTCGGGACGCAAACCCTGGGCTTCGCGCAGCGTGCGCGGGGTGTAGAGCCACTGGATCAGGTGCCAGGTGGACAAATCAAAGAACACCCGGTTCGGCACTTCACGCCCCGAAGGCCCCGTGTGCCGAAAGCCCAGCAGGGGCATGAGCAGTTCCAGGTTCAGGCGGCGGTCAAAGTCGGTACCCCCCAGGTGGATGCCGGTGGTGGCCAGCACATCGCCGCTGCGATCGACCTGCGCCATCCGCTCGGGGCCCAGGCGCACCACCGTGAAATCCGAGGTGCCACCGCCAATGTCCACCACCAGCACCAGCGCCTCGCGGTCGATGCGCTGCTCGTAGTCCAGCGCTGCAGCGATCGGCTCCAGCTGGAACGCCACGTTCTCGAAGCCGGCGTCCTGCGCCGCCTGGCGCAAGGCCATCTCGGCCTGCTGGTCGCGGGCGGTATCGCCATCGACAAAATGCACGGGCCGGCCCAACCACACCCGGTCGGGCATCCCGCCCAAGGAGTCCAGGGCGGACTGCGCGAGCATGCGCAAAAACAGGCTGATCACGTCCTGGTAGCTGACCAGCTTGCCATGCACCGCGGTCTGCTCCTGCAGCAGCGCGCTGCCCAGCAGGCTCTTGAGAGAGCGCATCAGCCGCCCCTCGGTGCCCGCGAGGTACTGGGCCACGGCATCGCGCCCGAAATGGGTGCGGTGGTCTTCCGCATTGAAAAACAAGGCCGTGGGCAAGGTGTTTGCCGCCCCCTCCAAAGCCAGCAAACGGGCGGCCCCCCGGCCCTGGCGGACTGCCATGGCCGAGTTGGAAGTGCCAAAGTCGATGCCCAGCGTGGTGTCTTTCAGAAATGCCATGGAAAAAATGAGGGAAAAAACGGTGCTGCAGACCTGCAGCAGAAAAACAGAAAGAGCCCAGGGACGCCGCGCAGAACCGCACGCACTGGCGCGTGCGCCTCAGGCGCCCCGGAGAGACCGCGCAGACAGGCCTCCAAGGCCCCAATGAAAAAAGCCCTTGATCGTCAAATCAAGGGCTTTTTATATGGTGGCCTGGGACGGAATCGAACCGCCGACACAAGGATTTTCAATCCTCTGCTCTACCGACTGAGCTACCGGGCCTGAGCCTTGAATTATAGCCAGAATTTGCCACTTTCCAAGCAACTCCCTGAATTTTGTCGATCAATTTCGCTTGCCCCGGCCCAGATCGACCCCGAGCTGGCGCAGTTTGCGGTACAGGTGGGTCCGTTCCAGGCCGGTTTTTTCGGCCACCCGGGTCATGGAGCCCCCTTCGCGGGCCAGGTGGAATTCAAAGTAGGCTTTTTCGAAACCATCGCGCGCCTCGCGCAGCGGCCGGTCCAGATCGAAGCCCTGGTGGGGGTGGGGACCGGCCTCGGTGCCCGAGATCAGAACGACGCTGGCGGGCAGGATCGCGGGCACTTCCGCCAGGTCCAGCACGGGCGATGGCAAGGCGGAAGGCAGGAGGGCCGGCTGCATGGCCTTGCGGGCCAGCCCTTGCTCGACCGATTTGAGCAATTTCTGCAAGGTGATGGGCTTTTCCAGAAACGCAAAAGCCCCGATGCGGGTGGCCTCGACCGCCGTGTCAATGGTGGCATGGCCGCTCATCATGATCACGGGCATGGTGAGCATGCCGGCCATGGCCCATTCTTTCAGCAGGGAGACGCCATCGGTGTCGGGCATCCAGATATCGAGCAGAACGAGGTCATAGGCATGGACCGCCCGCGCCGCACGTGCCTGGGTGGCATCTTCTGCCAGGTCCACGCTATGGCCTTCGTCGTTCAGGATTTCTGACAACAGGTCGCGAATGCCGAGCTCGTCATCGACCACCAGGATATTTGCCATGTGTATTGAAGCGCCTTGGAAAACTGCTGCACGGTGTTGTTATGACGCCACCGCGTGTTCAGGGGCAAATGATAACGACACTTGGGCGCCGAGCACGGCCTCGCCCTCCAGGCGGTTGGACAGGTCGATGCGGGCGCCATGTTCGTCGGCAATCTTTTTGACCATGGCCAGCCCGAGTCCCGTACCGCGGGGTTTGGTCGTGACGTAGGGCTCGAAAGCCCTTTGCAGAATATGCGCCGGAAAACCGGGGCCGCTGTCGGTCACGGTCAAACGCACCCGGCGGGACGACTCGCTCCAACGGGTGCTGATGCGCACAGGCGGCACGGCAGCGTGCCCGCCCGCGCAGGCCTGCTCCGTGGCGTCCTGTGCGTTTTGCAGCAGGTTGTGCACGACCTGGCGCAGTTGCTGCGCATCGCCGGCAATCCGGGGACAACGGGGGTCCAGCTGGGCTTCGACCCCCACGGTGGCGTTTTCTGCGCCATAGAGGTGCAGCACATCGGCCACCAGGGCATTCAGGTCCAGAAACTGCAGTTCGGCGGCGGGCAGGCGCGCGTAGTCGCGGAACTCGTTGACCAGCCGCTTCATGGCATCGACCTGGTCGACGATGGTCTTGACGGACTTGCTCACCATGGCCTGTTCCTGCGCGGGCAACTTGCCCGCCAGCTTCATCTCCAGGCGCTCGGCGGACAGCCGTATCGGCGTCAGGGGGTTCTTGATCTCATGGGCGAGACGGCGTGCCACCTCCCCCCAGGCCTGGGCGCGCTGCGCCGAAACGATCTCGGAAATATCGTCAAAGACCAAGAGACGCGAGGCATCGGGGAGCTCTGCGCCGCGCACCACGAGGCTGGTCGCGTGCGAGGACACCCCGCCCGCCGAAGCATGCAGCTCAAAAGGCTGTTGCCAATGGTCCAGGCCATGGTGGCCGTGGTCCCCCAGGAAGGCCTCGAACTGCGCCTGCACCGCCGCCGCAAATTCGGCCAGCCCCGGCACGCCAGACAGGGCCCGTCCTTCGTGGGCTGCCATGGGGGCCCGCAGGATGCGGGTGGCACCGGGATTGGAAGAGCGGACCACGCCCTGCGCATCCAGCACGATGACGCCCGCCGCCAGGTTGTCCAGAATGGTCTGCAAGTTGGCACGGGCTGCGTCCACGGCGCCCATGCTTTGCTCCACGGCCCCCCGGGCATCGGCCAGCTGCTGGGTCATGAGGGCAAACGACCGGGTCAGTCCCCCGAGTTCGTCCTTGCCCTGCAGCACCGCCTTGGGACTGAGGTTGCCCTGGGCCACTTCACGCACCCCTTCGGCCAGCACCAGCAGGGGCCGGGCGAGCTGGTTGCCCAGCAGCACGGCCAGCAGCACGGCACCAAACACCGCCAGGAAAAGGCTCAAGGTCAAGGTGCCGATGTACATGCGCCGCAACCCCCCCCGGGCCAAGGCCCGCTCCTGGTATTCGCGGTTGGCTTCCTGGACGGCGATGGCATTGACCACGAGCGCCGGGGGCAAGGGCAAGGTGGCCTGCAGATAGCGCGGTTCGACCAGCAGGCCCACGCCCGCCCCGGCAACCAAGGCCATCACCTTCACGCGCGCGCCCTGCGTGGCAGGCAGGTCGGTGATGTCTTCAAGACCTTCAATCTGGGCCACCGCCCGCTGCTGGCGCGCATTGCGCAGCAAGGCGCTGGCAGGGCGTTCGGGGTTCAGGCTGAAGCGCGAATCGCCCGCGCTGGCCACGGCCTGGCCAGCGGCATTCCAGAGCACCAGATCGGTGGCTCCCAGCTGGTCGCGGAGGCGCTCAAGCGCCAGCCCTGCGGCCGCATCGGGCATCTGGGCCAGCTGGGCGCTGGCGCCGCGGGTCTTGTCCACCATATCGGCCGCCATGGCATCCAGCGACACCCGGGCCAGGGTCACCCCGGCCGCCAGGGCGCCCTCGACCTTCACGTCAAACCAGCTTTCAATGGAGCGGGTGACGAACTGGTACGAAACCACATAAATCAGCAGGCCCGGGACCAGCCCTACCAGGGCAAACGTAGCGGCCAGCTTGACCAGCAAGCGGCTGCCAAAACGCCCCCGGCGCAGGCGCATGCCCAGACGCACGGCAATCCAGGCCAGCACGGCCAGCAAGAGCAGCGCCACCAGCACATTGACGCCAAACAACCAGGCGTAGTTGCGTTCGTAGAGCGCCCGGTTGTCGGTGGCCAGCGTGAGCAGGAACATCAGCACCAGGCCAATGGCGCACATGATGGAGGCACCCACCCCCAGGGCCCAGCGCACCGCGCGCGAAGGCTGTGCCGACATGTGCGCCGGAGCAGGCCCGGCCCCGGGACTCACCGCCCGCCCTCCATGGGCAGTCGCTGGCTGCGCTGCACCTGCATGCTCCATCCCGCCCGCCCCACGGCACCAATCTGCAAAGGACGGGGCAATTGCGACATGTCGAGCCGGAAACGGAAATGCACCGTGTGCCCTCCGTCGGAGTCGATGGCTCCGGCCTCGGCAATCTTCCAACGGGACATGCGCTGCATGGCGGCGACCGCATCGTCCAGGGCATCGAAACTTTGGCCGAGCGCCACCCCCAGCCCGGTGTAGGTAAAGGGCTCGGACGACACATTCAAGCGCCAGCGGCGGGTCAGGGGCTGGTAGCTCAGCCGCATGTGGCGGGCCGTGACCGCCACCTCGCGGTCAGACCAGTACCAGCGATCCCGCAACACCTGCGCCTCGGCCACAAAAAACATGGGAATGCCTTTGTACAAGGCATCCTCGGCAAGGCTGGGCAGGGTGAACTGCAGGGACGCACTCAGATAGAGACCGTCCTCGGAGCGCTCCAGACGCAAATCCGTGACTTCGTTGGGCGTGGAGGCGGTCTGCGCCCAGGCCGGCAACGGCGCCAGCGCGCCCATCAGCCAGAGACACCACAGCACCCAACGCAGCACCACGGGCTCAATCGGAGGTCTTTTGCAGCAATGCGTAGAAAAAGCCGTCTTGGTCACCGGCCAGATTGTCCGGGACACCCAGGCCTTTCTCGGCATTCCCGGGGATTAAATGGCCCGGAGAGGGCAACAATTGGGCGTTGGTGTGGCGCGCAAGAAACGCTTGAACCTGCCCATCTCCCTCGGCCCGGAACACGGAACAGGTGCAATACAGCAGCCGCCCCCCGGGGCGCACCAAGGGCCACAGCTTATGCAAAAGCTGCGCCTGCAGGGCCGCGAGCTGGGCAATATCGCTTTCGCGGCGCAACCAACGCACATCGGGATGGCGGCGCACGATGCCCGAAGCCGTGCAGGGGGCGTCCAGCAGGATCGCATCGAACGGCACGTCCGTGCCCACCTGGGGGAGCCAGTCCTGCGTTCGTGCCGCATCGGCCACCAGCACCCGGGCCTGCAGCCCGAGGCGCTCCAGGGTCTCGTGGATGCGCTGGGCGCGGTCCGGGTCGATCTCCAGTGCGGTGACGTCGATGGCGGCGTTCTGGCCCGCGCGCTCCAGCAGATGCGCGGTTTTCCCGCCGGGGGCCGCGCAGGCATCCAGGACGCGCAAAGGGCGCCCGGGCACGGCCGCCAAGCCCTGCAACAGCAAGGGAGCCGCCCGCTGCGCCGCCGCATCCTGCACCGAGACCCAGCCCTGGGCAAACCCCGGCAGCCGCTGTACGGGCAAAGGCTGGTGCAGGATGAGCCCGGACTCGCCCGACCTGTCCGCTACTGAGTTAATAGCGGCAAGCGCTTGCTGGTATTGCTCTGGAGTGGTTTTTTGCTGATTAACCCGCAGCGCCATCGGCGCGGGGGTGTTGTTGGCCTGCAGGATGGCCTGCCAATCCTGAGGGTGGTCTTTCTGCAGACGCTGGACCCACCACAGGGGGTGGTTCCAGCGCGCCAGCAAATCGCTGTCCGTTGCAGCCACCAGCGCATCCCGCTCGCGCAAAAAGCGGCGCAGACAGGCGTTGATGAAAGCCGCCTGGCCCCGGATCGCCGGGCTGCGCTTGGCCGCCTCGACGGCCTGGTTCACCAGCGTGAAGGGCTCATACGGCGCATCGTCCTCTCGCCAGGACAGGGCCAGGGCCGCGCACAACAGGGCGTCGGCCGCCGGCGGGGGCGTGCGCGCGACCAGTTGCTGGCGCAAAGCCTGTGCACGCCCCAAGGTGCGCAGGACCTGGAACAGCAAGGCCTGCACGCCGGGCCGCAGATCGGCCGCCACCGCGGCCAGCACCGCCGTTCCAGACTGGCCCGAGCGGATCGCCTGCAAGGCCGAGGCCACGCCCAAGAACTGCTGCCAAAGAGCAGGCCCCGTGCTGAGGCCTGCCGGCGCCGGTGCGCGTGGCGCCGCCGCCCCAGGCCTGCGGCCCCCTGGGCGCGGCAGGGGGAAAGAGGTTTTCGCTGAAGTCATGAACTGCTTTCTTGCACACCAGACAGCACGCCGGCCGCCTTGAAACCAAACACCCAGGCCAGCAGTTGCGCAGGAAACTGGGCAATGGCGGCGTTGTATTGCTGCGCCGCATCATTGAACAAACGGGCCGCCAGGGCATTCTGCACGCGGTGGTCCTCCCAGCGGGCCGTCCAAGGGACCAGGGCCATGGCATGGCCCTCGGTCTCGCTGGCCTGGACCATGGCGGACCACGTGGAAGCCAGCACCTCCATCACGGCCGACAAGGCGGCCGAGGCTTCCGCATCCAGAGGCCGGGCCCGGGCCACGGCCACCGAGGCGCCCATCTGGACGGTGGCCGCCTGCAAGGCCGTGCGCTCGGTCTGGCCCGTGTCCG
The DNA here is from genome assembly GCA_028685665.1 of Burkholderiaceae bacterium. Lineage (GTDB taxonomy): Bacteria > Pseudomonadota > Gammaproteobacteria > Burkholderiales > Burkholderiaceae_C > JAQUDN01. The sequence continues at coordinate 15,681 of JAQUDN010000018.1, forward strand.
TCACCCGGCCCCAGACCGCCTCGAACTCCCCCAGCAAGGCCATGAGACACACCAGATGGGCATCCAGCCGACCAAACGCCTGCACCACCGCCGACCGCAAGCGAACGATGCGGTTGTAAGCGCCCACCACCCAGAACAGGACGGTGGCGCCAAAAATCCAGAACAAGGAGGATGACACCATGTGCAATGGCCCCGACCGCATGCAGCACGCGGCAGGCCCCAATGAATTCCAATAAAAACGCTCCCGGCCTGCCTGTGACAGGGCGGGAGCGCGTCAGGAACGACCGCGGTGCTTAGTCCGCCGCAGCGTCGCTCGGGCTGATTTCCACCTCAGCAGCATCATCGGCCGTGGCCGCCATTTCCGCGGCTTCCGCCTCGGCGATGGCACGGCGCTCGGCGTCGTCCATGGCGTCCTTGGCCTTGCGGGCCTGGTGGTACGCCATGCCGGTACCGGCAGGGATCAGACGGCCCACGATCACGTTTTCCTTCAGGCCCCGCAGTTCGTCGCGCTTGCCCATGATGGCGGCTTCGGTGAGCACCCGGGTGGTTTCCTGGAAGGAAGCCGCCGAGATGAACGAGTCCGTCGACAGCGACGCCTTCGTGATCCCCAGCAACAGGTTGCTGTAGGTCGCGGGAATCTTGCCCTCGGCCTGCAGCGCATCGTTGGTGTTGAGGATCTCGGAGCGTTCGACCTGTTCACCGGCGATGTAATTCGACTCGCCCGTGTTCTCGACCACCACGCGGCGCAGCATCTGGCGAACGATCACCTCGATGTGCTTGTCGTTGATCTTCACACCCTGCAAGCGGTACACGTCCTGGACTTCGTCCACGATGTAACGCGACAGCTCTTCGATGCCGAGCAAGCGCAGGATGTCCTGGGGATCGGCGGGGCCGTCCACAATCGATTCGCCCTTGTTCACCACCTGGCCTTCGTGCACCAGAATGTTCTTTTCCTTGGGCACGAGTTCTTCGAACACATGGCCTTCGGGATCGGTGATCTGCAGGCGGACCTTGCCCTTGGTTTCCTTGCCGAAGGACACGGTCCCGGTCATCTCGGCCAGGGTGCCCTTGTCCTTGGGCGTACGGGCTTCGAACAGCTCGGCCACACGGGGCAAACCGCCGGTAATGTCGCGGGTCTTCTGACCTTCGATCGGGATACGGGCCAGCACGTGGCCTGGGCCCACATCCTGGCCGTCACGCACTTCCAGCAGCGCACCGACCTGGAAGCCGATGGTCACGGAATGGTCGGTCCCCGGGATCTTGACTTCGTTGCCCTGGGCATCGAGCAGCTTGACCAAAGGACGCACCACCTTGGCCGACTTGGTCGAACCCAGGCGCTTCGGATCGATCACCACCAGCGAGCTCAAGCCGGTCACGTCGTTCACCTGCTTGGCGACCGTCAGACCTTCTTCGACGTTCTCGAACTTCACCTGGCCGGCGAACTCGGTAATGATCGGGCGGGTCAGCGGATCCCAGTTGGCCAGGATGGTGCCAGCCTTGATGGTCTGGTCGGCCTTGACGGTCAAGGTCGCGCCATAAGGCACCTTGTGGCGCTCACGCTCGCGGCCATGCTCGTCCTGGATGATGATCTCACCCGAACGGGCAATCACCACCAGCTCACCCTTGGTGTTGCTCACATAGCGCATCGTGGCGTTGAAGCCGATCACGCCATTCGACTTGGCTTCCACGCTGGAGGCGATGGCGGCACGCGAAGCGGCACCACCGATGTGGAAGGTCCGCATGGTCAGCTGCGTTCCAGGCTCACCAATCGACTGGGCGGCGATCACGCCCACGGCTTCGCCGAGGTTGATCAGGCCACCGCGACCCAAGTCACGGCCATAGCAGCGCGCGCACAGGCCAAAGCGGGTTTCGCAGGTCAGCGCAGTGCGCACCTTCACCTCGTCGACGCCAGCGGACTCCAGCTCCTCGATCAGGTCTTCGTCCAGCATCTGGCCGGCCTTGACGAGCACGGAACGGTTCTCGGGATGCAACACATCGTCTGCAGCCGTGCGGCCCAGGACTCGGTCACGCAGAGATTCGATGACTTCACCGCCCTCGACGATGGCACGCATCAGCGAGCCATTCGTGGTGCCGCAGTCTTCTTCCGTCACCACGAGGTCTTGCGTCACGTCCACCAGGCGGCGGGTCAGGTAACCCGAGTTGGCGGTCTTCAACGCCGTATCGGCCAGACCCTTACGGGCCCCGTGGGTGGAGATGAAGTACTCCAACACGTTCAGGCCTTCACGGAAGTTCGCCGTGATAGGCGTTTCAATGATCGAGCCGTCTGGCTTGGCCATCAGACCCCGCATACCGGCCACCTGACGGATCTGGGCAGCAGAGCCCCGGGCGCCCGAGTCGGCCATCATGTAGATGGAGTTGAAGGATTCCTGATCGACTTCAGCGCCATGGCGGTCCAGCACCTTCTCTTTGGAGAGACGGGCCATCATCACCTTGGACACTTCATCACCGGCCTTGCCCCAGATGTCCACCACCTTGTTGTAGCGTTCGCCAGAAGTCACCAGACCGGAGACATATTGCTGCTCGATCTCTTTGACTTCCTTTTCGGAGCGCTCGATGATGCCGGCCTTTTGCGGTGGCACCAGCATGTCGTCGATATAGATCGAGATACCCGCGCGCGTCGCCAGGCGGAAACCGTTCTGCAGCAGCTTGTCGGCAAACACCACCGTCTCTTTCAGACCGCATTTGCGGAAAGACACGTTGATGAGCTTGGAAATTTCCTTCTTCTTGAGCGCCTTGTTGATGTTCGAGAAAGGCAGCCCCTTGGGCAGGATTTCGGACAGCAGCGCACGACCCGCCGTGGTTTCCACCACCTTGGTTTCGGGCACGAATTCGCCGGTTTCCTTGTTCTTGGTCCACTCCGTCAGGCGCACATTGATCCGGGCGGCCAGTTCGACCTCGCCCGCATCCAGTGCGCGCTGCACTTCCCCGGTGTCCGCAAAGATCAGGCCCTCACCCTTGCCGTTGATACGGTCGCGGGTGGCGTAGTACAGGCCCAGCACCACGTCCTGCGAAGGAACAATGGAAGGCTCGCCCGAGGCAGGAAACAGCACGTTGTTGGAGGCCAGCATCAGCGTGCGGGCTTCCATCTGGGCTTCCACCGACAGCGGGACGTGAACAGCCATCTGGTCCCCGTCGAAGTCGGCGTTGAAGGCCGCGCAAACGAGGGGGTGCAGTTGAATGGCCTTGCCTTCGATCAGGATGGGCTCAAAGGCCTGGATGCCCAAACGGTGCAGCGTCGGCGCACGGTTCAGCATCACGGGGTGCTCTTTGATGACTTCTTCCAGAATGTCCCAGACCACGGGGGTCCCGCTTTCGACTTCCTTCTTGGCCGCCTTGATCGTCGTCGCGATGCCCATGGCTTCGAGGCGCGAGAAGATGAAAGGCTTGAAGAGTTCCAGCGCCATCAGCTTGGGCAGACCGCACTGGTGCAGCTTGAGCGTGGGGCCCACGGTAATCACGGAACGACCCGAGTAGTCCACCCGCTTGCCCAGCAAGTTCTGGCGGAAACGGCCCGACTTGCCCTTGATCATGTCGGCCAGCGACTTCAGCGCGCGCTTGTTGGCACCGGTCATGGCCTTGCCGCGGCGACCATTGTCCAGCAAGCTGTCCACGGCTTCCTGCAGCATCCGCTTTTCGTTGCGGGCGATGATTTCAGGGGCCTTCAGCTCCAGCAGGCGGCGCAGACGCGAGTTGCGGTTGATGACGCGGCGGTACAGGTCGTTCAGGTCAGAGGTGGCAAAACGGCCACCGTCCAGCGGAACCAGCGGGCGCAGGTCCGGCGGCAGCACGGGCAGCACTTCCAGCACCATCCACTCGGGCTTGATACCCGACTTCTTGAACGCTTCCAGCACCTTCAAGCGCTTGGCATTCTTCTTGACCTTGACTTCGGAGCCGGTCAAATCGCCGCGCAGGCGTTCGATCGACAGGTCGATGTCAATGGACTCGAGCAGGTCCTTGATGCCTTCGGCGCCCATCTTGGCCACGAACTCGTCGCCATATTCCTTGCGCTTGGCGTCGTAGTCGTCTTCAGACATGATGCTGAACTTCTTCAGCGGGGTCATGCCAGGGTCGGTCACCACATAGGCTTCGAAGTACAGCACGCGTTCGATGTCGCGCAGCGTCATGTCGAGCACCAGGCCCAGACGCGAAGGCAGCGACTTCAGGAACCAGATGTGGGCGCAAGGTGCGGCCAGATCGATGTGGCCCATGCGCTCACGGCGCACCTTGGTCTGCGTGACTTCGACGCCGCACTTTTCGCAGATCACGCCGCGGTGCTTGAGGCGCTTGTACTTGCCGCACAGGCATTCGTAGTCCTTGATAGGACCAAAAATCTTGGCGCAGAACAAACCATCCCGCTCAGGCTTGAACGTACGGTAGTTGATGGTTTCAGGCTTCTTCACTTCACCGAAAGACCACGAGCGGATCTTTTCGGGCGAGGCCATGCCGATGCGGATGGCATCGAAATGCTCATCCGGGGTGAATTGCTTGAACAGGTCGAGTAGCGATTTCATGTGACTCTTTCCTTTTCTCTAATCAGTTGGGGACCGGCGCAACCGCCTTGCCATGCAAGGCCGGGGCCGGTCCCGCCAGGCCTCAGGAACGTTCGAGTTCGATATCCAGGCCCAGGGAACGAATTTCCTTGACCAGCACATTGAACGACTCCGGCATGCCGGCTTCGATGGCGTGTTCGCCCTTGACGATGCTCTCGTACACCTTGGTACGGCCCACCACGTCATCGGACTTGACGGTCAGCATTTCCTGCAGGACATACGCGGCGCCGTAGGCTTCCAGCGCCCACACTTCCATTTCACCGAAACGCTGTCCACCGAACTGGGCCTTACCGCCCAAAGGCTGCTGCGTCACCAGCGAGTACGGCCCCGTGGAGCGGGCGTGCATCTTGTCGTCCACCAAATGGTGCAACTTCAGGTAGTGCATGTAGCCAATGGTTGTGGGGCGCTCGAAGCGATCGCCCGTACGGCCGTCAAACAGGTAGGCCTGCGTGCGGGTGGGCGTGAGACCCTTGCGCTGCGCAATCTCTTCCGGGTAGGCAATCTTCAGCATGTCCTTGATTTCTTCTTCCGAAGCACCATCGAACACCGGGGTTGCGTAAGGCACGCCATTCGTGAGGTTGGCGGCCATGGCCATGACTTCCTCGTCGCTCAGCTGCGAGAGGTCTTCCGTACGGCCACGGGAGTTGTAGACCTCTTCCATGAACTGGCGCATCTCCGAAGCCTTGGCCTGGTCTTGCAGCATGTTGCCGATGCGCTGACCAATCCCCTTGCCGGCCCAGCCCAAGTGGACTTCGAGCACCTGTCCAATGTTCATCCGCGAGGGCACGCCGAGTGGGTTCAGCACGATGTCCGCAGGGGTGCCATCTGCCATGTACGGCATATCTTCCACCGGAACAATCTTGGAAACCACCCCCTTGTTACCGTGGCGACCAGCCATCTTGTCACCGGGTTGCAAGCGACGCTTGACGGCCAGGTAGACCTTGACCATCTTCAACACACCGGCAGGCAACTCATCGCCCTGGGTCAACTTCTTGCGCTTTTCTTCGAAAGCCAGATCGAAGCTGTGGCGGGTCTGCTCCATGGCGTTCTTCATGGATTCGAGCTGGGCCGCCACCGTCTCGTCGGCGGGGCGGATATCGAACCAATGGAACTTCTCGACGGAGGCCAGATAGGCCTTGTCGATCTGCGTGCCCTTGGACAGCTTCTGGGGTCCGCCATTGGCAACCTTGCCTTCGAGCAGCTTCTCGATACGGGCATAGGCATCGTCTTCCACGATCCGCAGTTGGTCGTTCAGATCCAGGCGGAAGCGCTTGAGCTCATCGTCAATGATCTGCTGGGCGCGCTTGTCGCGCTGGATGCCTTCACGCGTGAAGACCTGCACATCAATCACGGTGCCCGAGCTGCCCTGGTCGACACGCAGAGAGGTGTCCTTCACGTCCGAGGCCTTCTCACCGAAGATCGCACGCAACAGCTTCTCTTCAGGCGTGAGGGTGGTCTCGCCCTTGGGCGTGACTTTGCCCACCAGGGTATCGCCAGGCTGCACTTCTGCGCCGACGTAGATGATGCCGGACTCGTCCAGACGGTTCAGCTGCTGTTCGGACAGGTTGGGAATGTCGCGGGTGATTTCTTCGGCACCGAGCTTGGTGTCGCGGGCCATCACGACCAGCTCTTCGATGTGGATCGAGGTGTAGCGGTCTTCCGACACCACGCGCTCGCTGATCAGGATCGAGTCTTCGAAGTTGTAACCGTTCCAGGGCATGAACGCGATCAGCATGTTCTGGCCGATGGCGATTTCGCCGAAGTCGGTCGAAGCACCGTCCGCAATCACATCGCCCTTGAGCAGCTTGTCGCCCTTTTGAACGATAGGACGCTGGTGGATATTGGTGTTCTGGTTGGAACGCTGGTACTTGATGAGGTTGTAGATGTCCACGCCCACTTCACCGGCCACGGCCTCGGCGTCGTTCACGCGCACCACGATGCGGGTCGCATCCACATAGTCCACGGTACCGCCACGGGTCGCCGTCACCACGGTGCCGGAGTCCACGGCGGCCACGCGCTCAATCCCGGTGCCCACCAGGGGCTTCTCGGGACGCAGCACAGGCACGGCCTGACGCGACATGTTGGCGCCCATCAAAGCGCGGTTCGCATCATCGTGCTCCAGGAAGGGCACCAGCGATGCCGCCACCGAGACGATCTGGGCTGGCGACACGTCCATGTATTGCACACGGTCTGCACCGCAGAGGATGGATTCACCCTTCTCACGGGCAGACACCAGCTCACCGGCCAGCCGACCTTCCTTGTCGAGCACGGCGTTGGCCTGCGCGATCACGTACTTGCCTTCTTCAATCGCCGACAGGTAATCAATCTCGTGGGTCACCTTGCCGTCGATCACGCGGCGGTATGGGGTCTCGATGAAGCCGTATTCATTCAAGCGGGCATACAGCGCCAGCGAGTTGATCAGACCGATGTTGGGACCTTCGGGCGTTTCGATAGGGCACACGCGACCGTAGTGGGTCACGTGCACGTCGCGGACTTCAAAGCCTGCGCGCTCGCGGGTCAGACCGCCTGGGCCCAGAGCCGAAACACGGCGCTTGTGCGTGATTTCGGCCAGAGGATTGGTCTGGTCCATGAACTGGGACAACTGCGACGCACCGAAGAACTCTTTCAAAGCCGCAGAAATCGGCTTGGAGTTGATCAGATCGTGCGGCATCAAGGGCTCTTGTTCCGCCTGACCCAAACGCTCTTTCACGGCTTTCTCGATGCGCGCCAGACCGGTACGGTACTGGTTCTCGGCCAACTCGCCCACGCAACGCACACGGCGGTTGCCCAGGTGATCGATGTCATCGACTTCGCCGTTGCCGTTGCGCAGGTCCACAAGGATCTTGACCACGGCCAAGATATCCTCATTGCTCAGCACCATGGGACCCGTCGCCTCATCACGACCGATCTTGGCGTTGAACTTCATGCGGCCCACACGCGACAGGTCGTAGGTGTCGGGGTTGTAGAACAGGCGCTGGAACAAGGCCTGCACCGCGTCTTCCGTCGGCGGCTCGCCAGGACGCATCATGCGGTAGATCGCCACACGCGCAGCAAATTCATCAACGGTTTCGTCGGTGCGGAGCGTCTGGGAGATGTAGGCGCCCTGGTCCAGTTCGTTCGTGTAGATGCACTGGACATCGCGCACGCCGGAACTGCGCAGTTTCTTCAGCAGTGCTTCCGTCAGCTCATCGTTGGCCTTGGCCAGGATTTCACCGGTATCGGTGTCCACGATATTGCGCGCGACCACTCGGCCCATGAGGAAATCTTCGGGCACGCTGATGTGCGTGGTTCCCGATTGCTCCAGCTCACGGGTATGGCGTGCCGTGACACGCTTGTCCTTGGCCACCACCACCTTGCCAGACTTGTCGGTGATGTCAAAACGGGCCACTTCACCACGCAGGCGCTCGGAGACGAACTCCATCTGAGCCCCGCTGTCCATCAGACGGAAGTTGTCATTGACGAAGAAATTCGCCAGGATGGATTCTGGATTCAGGCCGATGGCCTTGAGCAGGATCGTGACCGGCATCTTGCGACGGCGGTCCACGCGGAAGTAAAGAATATCCTTGGGATCGAACTCAAAATCGAGCCATGAACCCCGGTAAGGAATGATGCGGGCCGAAAACAGCAACTTGCCCGAACTGTGGGTCTTGCCCTTGTCGTGCTCGAAAAACACGCCAGGAGAACGGTGCAACTGGGAAACGATGACACGCTCGGTCCCATTGATGATGAAAGAGCCCTTGTCCGTCATGAGCGGTACTTCGCCCATGTAGACCTCTTGCTCCTTCACTTCCTTCACCACCTTCGACTGGGAGGTGGACGATTCGCGGTCATAAATGATCAACTGGACCTTGGCGCGAACAGCGGATGCAAAGGTCAAACCACGCGTCTGGCACTCGCGCACATCAAACGCAGGCTTGGCGAGGTTGTACTCGATGAACTTCATCTCGACAAAGCCATTGTGCGAGACGATCGGGAATGCCGCGTCGAACGCAGCCTGCAGGCCTTCAATGGTTCTTTTTTGGGGTGCTTTATCTGCCTGCAGGAAAGCGGTGTATGCGTCCTTCTGCATCTGCAGCAGATAAGGGACTTCCAGCACGCTGTCGCGGCTGCCGAAACTTTTGCGAATTCGCTTGCGTTCGGTATAGGAATAGGCCATGAGATCTCCGGGCAAAGACATGAGTCCTGGGTCTTCGACGACTGACCCGCTGGGATGCGCCCCCTGCGGGCTTGGCGGTTGGCCACTACCAACCATGGCGGACGGCGATGCGTTGCACATCGCCCGGACCAAGGCATCTTCTGCTGTCGGGATTGTCAGAAGACACTCGAAAACCCCAGGAGGCAAGGGATTTTCGGGTGTGCTCTGAAAGCACCAAAGGCTGGAGGCCCTTGTGGAGCACTCCAGCCCTTGAAAGCAACCGAATTACTTGATTTCGGCCTTGGCGCCGGCTTCCACCAGCTTCTTGACAGCTGCTTCGGCATCGGCCTTGGCAATAGCTTCCTTGACGTTCTTGGGAGCACCGTCCACCAGGTCCTTGGCTTCCTTGAGGCCCAGGCCGGTGATTTCGCGCACTGCCTTGATGACGGAAACCTTGTTGGCGCCAGCTTCGAGCAGCACCACGTTGAATTCCGTCTTTTCTTCAGCAGCAGCTGCGGCACCGCCACCAGCAGCAGCAGGAGCGGCCATTGCAGCAGCGCTCACGCCAAACTTCTCTTCAATGGCCTTGACCAGGTCATTGAGTTCCAGAACCGTCATGCTGTCCAGCGCGGTCAAAAATGCGTCTTTATCGAATGCCATTTTGATTTCCTAACAATTTTGTTGGTTAACTGCCCGGCAATCAAGCCGCAACAGGTTCGGCGGCCGTTTCGGCAACGCCTTCGCCTTTTTTCGCCGCCAATGCGCCCAGCACAACGGCCGTACGCGAGATGGGGGACATAAGCAAGCCACAAATCTGAGCCAGCAAAACTTCCTTGGAAGGAATGTTGGCCAGTTGCTTAACGCCGTCGACATCCAGGGCTTTACCACCGAAAGCGCCACCGCGAATCACCAATTTGTCGTTGGTTTTCGCGAAATCGGCCACCACCTTGGCGGCGGCCACAGCGTCTTCGGAGAAGCCGTAGATCAGCGGACCGGTCATCTGGTCTGCCACCACGTCAAATGCGCTACCAGCCACAGCACGGCGGGCCAGAGTGTTCTTCAGAACACTCAGGGTCACACCCTTGCTGCGAGCATCCACACGCAATTTGGTCATGTCGGCGACCGTGATGCCACGGTATTCCGCGATCACAAGCGTTTGAGCTTTAGCGGCGAGGCTGGTCACTTCACTGATGACCGCTTCTTTCTCACTGCGATTAAGACTCAAGGTCTACTCCTTAAATAGTGCATTCAGGCTCACACCTTCCTACACGCTCTTGTTGCAGCGACCAACTGTTTTGGAACGTATTCCATCTGCAGCGGGATCGCCATCTGCGTTGGCCCTCAAAGGTTTAAGCGTGACAAAGTCACACACCAACGGTCTTGGATGGCCTGTGTTCCAGCAAGAAACACAGCCCACCACATCAGGCTTTTTGATCAGCCTGAAGATTTCTTGCAATTACGCTGCGATGGATTGGGTATCCACACGGACGCCGAGGCCCATCGTGGAAGACACAGCCACTTTGCGCAGGTACAGACCCTTGCTGGTTGCCGGCTTGGCTTTGTTCAAAGCCTCGATCAGCGCAGCCAGGTTGCCTTGCAGCTTGTCATTCTCGAACGAACGACGGCCAATGGTGCTGTGCACGATACCGGCCTTGTCGACACGGAACTGAACCTGACCGGCCTTGGCATTCTTCACGGCCGTAGCCACATCAGGGGTCACGGTGCCGACCTTGGGGTTAGGCATCAGACCACGGGGACCCAGGATCTGGCCCAATGTACCCACCACGCGCATCGCGTCAGGAGCAGCAATCACCACATCAAAAGGCATATCACCCGCCTTCACCATGGCAGCCAGATCGTCCATGCCCACAATGTCAGCACCTGCGGCCTTGGCTTCTTCTGCCTTGGCGCCTTGTGCGAACACCGCCACACGGGTGGTCTTGCCAGTGCCGTTAGGCAACACGACCGCACCACGCACAACCTGGTCAGACTTCTTGGCATCAATGCCAAGCTGCACGGCCACGTCGATCGACTCATCGAACTTGGCTGTCGCAGCGTCCTTCACCAGAGCAACCGCTTCCGCAAAAGCGTACAGCTTGGTGCTATCCACTTTGCCTTGCAGGGCTTTTTGCTTCTTAGTCAACTTGGCCATTTACAAACCCTCCACCGTCACGCCCATGGAGCGTGCAGAACCAGCCAGCGTACGGACGGCAGCGTCCACGCTTGCAGCGTTCATGTCTTTCATCTTGGTATTCGCGATTTCCTCGAGCTGAGCGCGGGTAATCTTGCCAACCTTGGTGCTCAAAGGATTGGAAGAACCCTTTTCCAGCTTGATGGCCTTCTTGATCAAGGTCGTCGCAGGCGGCGTCTTGATGATGAAAGTGAAACTCTTGTCTGCAAAAGCCGTGATCACCACAGGCAAAGGCAGGCCTGGCTCAACACCTTGGGTCTGGGCATTGAACGCCTTGCAGAACTCCATAATGTTGAGACCACGTTGACCCAGTGCAGGACCAATAGGTGGGGATGGGTTAGCCTTACCAGCTGGCACTTGCAGCTTGATAAAACCGACGATTTTCTTCGCCATGTTTTTCTCCTTACGGGTGATAACGCCTTGGATGCACTCGCACCTACAGGCTCCCCGGGGTTAACGACTCATTTTCTATCTGTATTTGCACCGAGTCGAAAAGTGCAAAATCTAAAAAGCAAAGGCTGGGATTCAGGTCTTCTCTACTTGACCGAACTCCAACTCCACAGGCGTCGAACGCCCAAAGATCATGACGGAGACACGCAGACGGTTTTTCTCGTAATTGACCTCTTCCACGGAACCATTGAAATCCGTGAAAGGGCCTTCCTTGACGCGCACCAACTCGCCCACCATGAACTCGATCTTGTGCCGGGGCTTGTCTGTACCCTCCTGCATTTGACTCACAATTTTCTGAACTTCCTCTTCAGAAATAGGAGCTGGACGGTTCTTGGCACCGCCAACAAAACCCGTGACCTTGTTGGTGTGCTTGACCAAATGCCAGGTATCGTCGTCCATGACCATCTCGACGAACACATAGCCGGGAAACAGGCGCCGCTCAGTGGTCTTGCGCTGGCCATTCTTCATCTCGACCACTTCTTCGGTCGGAACCAGAATGCGACCGAACTTGTCTTGCATGCCTGCGCGCCCAATACGCTCCAAAATATTGCGTTCGACGGCCTTCTCCATCCCGGAGTAAGCATGCACGATGTACCAACGCAAGTCAGGATTGACAGGCACCGTATTGACAGGAACACCTGTTTCAGCTGCATCCAATGCGTTCGTCATGACCTTCTCCAACCCAAAATCAAGTCGTACAACACCCACTCAAGGGTCTTGTCAGTAAACCAAAGAAACAAGGCCATGATCACCACAAAGGCAAAAACATAGGCCGTCATCTGCAGCGTTTCTTTACGAGACGGCCAAACAACCTTTTTCACCTCGCGCCAGGCATCGCGCGAAAAGGCGATCAACTGCCGCCCAGACTCAGAAACAAGGAAGACGCCCACCGCCGCAGCCAACCCCAACAACAGTGCCAACCACTGCACAACAGGGCCCTGCTTACCCAGCAAATAAAAGGCCGCAACAGCAGCAACAACCAAGGCCACCACCGCAGCAAGTTTTACCTTGTCTGCTCCCGTACTGATGGTTTCAATCTGTGAAGTGGCCATGCCTGATTTCTCGCTTCTCTTTTTTATGCAGCCTAAGACACCGAAGCCCGCCAATGGTTGGCGGGCTTGATGGAGCCACTATCAAGTGGCAGGGGCAGTAGGAATCGAACCTACAACCTTCGGTTTTGGAGACCGACGCTCTGCCAATTGAGCTATACCCCTAGAAAACACTTAGGCAATGATCTTGGCAACCACGCCGGCGCCCACGGTACGACCGCCTTCGCGGATCGCGAAGCGCAGACCTTCTTCCATGGCGATGGGGTTGATCAGCTTCACGGTGATCGACACGTTATCGCCAGGCA
>JAQUDN010000166.1 GCA_028685665.1 Burkholderiaceae bacterium
GGTATCGACTGCTTTTATAATCCATGCTTCCGAGGAGCGTTGCAGCGTCCCCCGCACAGGCGGGGCGTGAGGCTCGGATTCATACCGCAACGCCGCTCATCCACGGTTCTTGTGGTGGGCTTTCTCTCCCCTGGGTTCCGTGGCTTTTCACCACTGCTTTGGAGCACACCATGAACGCACGCGTCAACGCCCCGGTCCACACCGACTGCATCATCACCGACATCGGCCTGGCCGATTGGGGGCGCAAGGAAATCCGCATCGCCGAGACCGAAATGCCCGGTCTGATGGCCATCCGCGAGGAATTCGCCGCCAAGCAGCCCCTGAAGGGCGCCCGCATCACCGGCTCCTTGCACATGACGATCCAGACCGCCGTGCTGATCGAAACCCTGCAGGCGCTGGGCGCGCAGGTGCGCTGGGCTTCGTGCAACATCTTCTCGACCCAGGACCACGCCGCCGCCGCCATTGCGGCCGCAGGCACGCCCGTATTTGCCATCAAGGGCGAAACCCTGGCCGAGTACTGGGACTACACCCACCGCATCTTTGACTTTGGCGCTGCCGGCACCGAAGGCGAAGGCCCGAACATGATCCTGGACGACGGCGGCGATGCCACGCTGCTGATGCACCTGGGCAAGCGCGCCGAAAAAGACGCCTCGCTCATCGCCAACCCCACCAGCGAAGAAGAAACCTGCCTGTTCGCCGCCATCAAGGCCAAGCTGGCCGTGGACCCGACCTGGTACAGCCGCAAGGGCGCCCAGATCATCGGCGTGACCGAAGAAACCACCACCGGCGTGCACCGCCTGAAGGAAATGTCGGCCGCCGGCACCCTGATGTTCCGCGCCATCAACGTGAACGATTCGGTCACCAAGAGCAAGTTCGACAACCTGTATGGCTGCCGCGAGTCGCTGGTGGACGGCATCAAGCGCGCCACCGACGTGATGATCGCCGGCAAGGTGGCCGTGGTCGCCGGCTACGGTGACGTGGGCAAGGGCAGCGCCCAGGCCCTGCGCGCGCTGTCGGCCCAGGTCTGGGTCACCGAAATCGACCCCATCAACGCCCTGCAGGCCGCGATGGAAGGCTACCGTGTCGTGACCATGGAATATGCCGCCGACAAGGGCGACATCTTCGTGACCACCACCGGCAACCGCGACGTCATCACCTTCGAGCACATGGCGGCCATGAAGGACCAGTCTATCGTCTGCAACATCGGCCACTTCGACAACGAGATCCAGGTCGCCAAGCTGGAAGAGCAGTGCCAGTGGGAAGAGATCAAGCCCCAGGTCGACCACGTGATCTTCCCCGATGGCAAGCGCATCATCCTGCTGGCCAAGGGCCGCCTGGTGAACCTGGGCTGCGGCACGGGCCACCCCAGCTTCGTGATGTCGTCGAGCTTTGCCAACCAGACCATCGCCCAGATCGAGCTGTTCACGCACAGCGACTTCTACGAAAGCGGCAAGGTCTATGTGCTGCCCAAGCACCTCGATGAAAAAGTCGCGCGCCTGCACCTGCAGAAGGTCGGCGCCATGCTGACCGAGCTGAGCGACGAGCAGGCCGCCTACATCGGCGTGCCCAAGCAAGGCCCTTACAAGCCCGACACCTACCGCTATTGATCGGCGGTTTCTGCTCACCTTTCAGGAGCTGCTGAGGCTTGCTCCTGAAGGGCTAGGGCCCTTTTTTGCTACAGAACTTCGTCTGCGGACGAGAGAGAACGCATGCGCGCTGATGTTTTTTTGGTGGATTCGGGTCATGCGGTGACGCGCTCGCAGGCGCAGCGCCTGATTGCCGCGGGCGTGGAGTGGCGTTTGTCGCCCCAGTTGCCCTGGAACAAGGTGGCCAAGAACGGGGACGACATCCCCGCCATGGCCGAGGTGCAGTTGCTCGATAGCGCGGAAGCCAAGTACCTCTCGCGCGGCGGGCTCAAGCTGGAAGGCGCCCTGGCGCAGGCCGGCCTGCCTGTGGCCGGTCTGCGCTGCCTGGATGTGGGGCAAAGCACCGGCGGCTTTACCGACTGCCTCTTGCAGCAGGGCGCGCTCCAGGTCGTGGGCGTGGACGTGGGCCAGGCCCAGCTCCATGAGCGGCTGCGCAGCGATCCGCGGGTGCTGTGCGTCGAGGGCGTCAATGCCCGCTCGCTCACCCCCGAGGCGCTGCAGCTGGCCTGCGAGGCGCTGCTGTTGCTGCCGGGCGCGGCGGCCCCCAAGCCCGAGGTCCAGCCCGAGAACCCTTACCGCTGGATGTCGGGCGATGGCGAGGTCACCGATTACGACGACAGCGACGATGTCGATGACGACTACCTGGCTGCCGAGCTGGGCCAGGCCAAGGCCCCGGAGCCCGCCCCGGCCCGCGTGGCGCCGCGCCGCCGGCCGGGGTGTGCCGATGTGGACACCACGCCCCTGTTCGATCTGGTCACGGGCGATCTGTCTTTCATCTCGCTGACCCTGGTCTTGCCGGCCCTGGTGCCGCTGCTGGCGCCTGCCGGGGCGTTGCTGATGCTGGTCAAGCCCCAGTTCGAGCTGCAGCCGGGCCAGGTGGGCAAGGGCGGCATCGTGCGCGATCCGGCGCTGTATGCGGTGGTCGAGCAGCGCATCCGCGACTGCTGCGCCGAGGTCGGCCTGGCGGTGCAGGCGTGGTTTGACAGCCCGATCAGCGGGGGCGATGGCAACCGCGAGTTTTTTGTTTTTGCGAGGAGGGCTGCATGACTGCTGCCAGCGCATCGGCCACCGGCTTTCCGGTGAGCATTGAATTCTTTCCCCCCAAAACGCCCGAGGGCGCCGACAAGCTGCGCGCCGTGCGCCAGCAGCTGTATGCCCTGCAGCCCGAGTTTTGCTCGGTGACCTATGGCGCGGGCGGTTCCACGCAAGAGGGCACTTTTGCCACCGTGCGCGAGATCCTGGCCGAAGGCGTGAGCGCGGCCTCGCATTTTTCCTGCATCGGGGCCACGCGCCAGTCGGTGCGCGAGCAGCTGGCCCAGCTCAAGGCCCTGGGCGTGCAGCGCCTGGTGGCGCTGCGCGGCGATCTGCCCAGCGGCTATGGCGCGGGCGGCGAGTTCCAGTACGCCAGCGACCTGGTGGCCTTCATCCGGGCTGAAACCGGCCGGGATTTCCACATCGAGGTGGCGGCCTACCCGGAGGTCCACCCCCAGGCCAAGTCGCCCGACGCCGATCTGCAAGCCTATGTGACCAAGGTCAAGGCCGGGGCAGATGCCGCCATCACCCAGTATTTCTACAACAGCGATGCCTACTTTCGCTTTGTGGACGAGGCCTACCGCCTGGGCGCCGATGTGCCTGTGGTGCCGGGCATCATGCCCATCACCAGCTCGACCCAGCTGATGCGGTTTTCGGATGCCTGCGGCGCCGAGATTCCGCGCTGGATCCGCTTGCGCCTGCAGGCCTTTGGCGACGATACGGCCTCCATCCGCGCCTTTGGCCTGGATGTGGTGACCGATCTGTGCGAGCAATTGCGCAATGCCGGCGTGCCCGGGCTGCACTTCTACACCATGAACCAGAGCGCGGCGACCCTCGAAATCTGCCGGCGTTTGCAGGCTTGAAGGGCTGGGCCGTGCTGCGCCGTCTGTGGCCCTCGGAACGGTTGTCGCGCAGTCTGGCGCGCCTGCGCACCGGGCTGGTCTGGGCCCTGGCCGCCATGCACGGCCTGGTCGTGCAGGCTGCGGAAGGCCTGGTGGCCCAGCCCGACCAGCTGGCGCCCACCGTGCTCTCGGTGCCGGGCGAGGCGATGCTGCTCGATCCCCCGGCATCGCGCCGGCCGCTGGTCTTGCCCGAGATCCCCGAGCCTTCGGGTGACCTGTCGCCCGATGAGACGGGCATTGCCTCGTGGTATGGCGCCAAGTTCCACCGCCGCCGCACGGCCAGCGGGGAGTTGTTTGACCGGGGTGGGTTTACGGCGGCGCACCGCACCCTGCCGTTTGGCTCCCGGGTGTGCGTGCGCAGCCAGGTCAATGGCCGCGGGGTGGTGGTGCGCATCAACGACCGGGGGCCGCACACGCCCAACCGGGTGATCGACATCAGCGAAGCCGCCGCCAAATCGATTGGCCTGATTGGCCTGGGGCTCAAGCCGGTCGAGATTTTTGCCCTCGAAGACGGGCAGACCGACTGCCCGGAACCTTGATCCTTCCCCGCGCGCCGGTGGGAGCGGGTGGGCTTGGTGTCAGCTGCCGGATTCCAGCGTGTGGGTGGCGTGCTTGTCTTGCGCCAGCAACTCCACCATTTGCGGCAGGGCGGTCTTGAGCGCGGCCTTCAGGGTGAAGGGCGGATTGATCAGGAACATGCCGCTGGCCGGCAGGCCGGGGCGCTTGGCCTCACCCGTTTCGGTTTCGGTGATCTTGCTCGACTTGACCGTCAGCGTGGCGTGCAGCCAGCTCTTGCCGGCCTTGGTGGCCAGGGTCTTGAGGCGCCGGGGCAGGTCGTGGGCTTCGGGGCGCGGAATGATCGGGTACCAGAAGGCATAGGTGCCGGTGGCAAAGCGCTTGAGCGAGTCGGCGGCCATGTCGAGCACCTTGGCATAGTCGCTCTTCATTTCATAGCTGGGATCGCACAGCACCAGGGCTCTGCGGGCCGGTGGGGGCAAGAACTTCTTGATGCCTTCAAACCCGTCTTCGTGCAGCACGGCGACCTGGCGCCCGGCTTCGAGCTGGGCCACATTGCCCGCCAGCGCGCGCATATCGGTCGGGTGCAGCTCAAACAGCTTGAGTTTGTCGTGCGCACGCAACAGCCGCTGGGCGATGAAGGGCGAGCCGGGATAGACCCGGGTGCTGCTGCCCTGGTTGAAGGCGCGCACCATGTCGACATAGGCCTGCAGGGCCGGGGTGAGCGCGGGCACGCCGGGGGCGGTCAGGCGCAGGATGCCGCCGCCCGCTTCGCCGCTGGTGCTGGCGTAGTCGCCGTCAAGCCGGTACAGGCCGGCCCCCGCGTGGGTGTCCAGCACGGTCAGGGCCGCGTCTTTTTCGATGAGGTATTGCAGGGTGGCAATCAGCACGGTGTGCTTGAGCACATCGGCGTGGTTGCCTGCATGGAAGGCGTGGCGATAACTGAACATGGCCCTATGGTAACCAGTGCGCCGGGGTCTGGGCGCTGGGGGGCGGGGCAGCGGCTTGCGTTGCCCAGGGCTTGTTTCATATAATCGTGGGCTTCGCAGCGCTTTTGTGGTCCCGCGGCGAAGAATCACATCCCACCTAAGAGGCTTCCGAAAGAGTTGCACCGACCGTGGAAAAGGACCGCCAAACCCCTCTTGAAAAGAGAAACTCATGACTACTACTTTCAGCGCAAAGCCCGCTGAGGTTGTGCACGAGTGGTTTGTGATTGACGCGACCGACAAGGTCCTCGGACGAGTAGCCAGCGAAGTTGCTCTCCGTTTGCGCGGCAAACACAAGGCCATTTACACGCCTCACGTCGACACCGGTGACTTCATCGTCATCATCAACGCTGCCCAGCTCAAGGTCACCGGCACCAAGTCCCTGGACAAGGTGTACTACCGTCACTCGGGCTATCCCGGCGGTATCACGGCCACGAACTTCCGCGACATGCAAGCCAAGCACCCCGGCCGCGCGCTGGAAAAGGCTGTCAAAGGCATGCTGCCCAAGGGTCCCCTGGGCTACGCGATGATCAAGAAACTCAAGGTGTACGGTGGTGCTGAGCATCCCCACACCGCCCAGCAGCCCAAAGCGCTGGAAATCTAAGGAGCCTTGAGATGATTGGTGAATGGAACAATGGCACAGGCCGTCGCAAGTCCAGCGTCGCCCGCGTGTTTCTGAAAAAAGGCTCCGGCAAGATCACGGTGAACGGCAAGGACATCCAGTCCTACTTCGGCCGCGAAACCTCGATCATGATTGCCAAGCAACCCCTGGCGTTGACCAACCATGTCGAAACCTTCGACATCCAGATCAACGTGCACGGTGGCGGTGAATCCGGCCAGGCAGGCGCTGCCCGCCACGGTATCACCCGTGCCCTGATCGATTACGACGCAACGCTCAAGCCCGCGCTGAGCCAAGCCGGCTTCGTGACGCGCGATGCGCGTGAAGTCGAACGTAAGAAGGTCGGCTTGCACTCTGCTCGCCGCGCCAAGCAGTTCTCGAAGCGTTAATCCGCTTTTCTGCTGCCCCAAAGCCGCACTGGGTTCGCCTGGGGCGGCTTTGTTGTTTGGGGCTGCCACCCTCGCTGGCCGTGTGCGGCGCGGCGGTGGGCAATGCCCCTATCGCTCTTGCGTCCAATGCGCAGGGCGGCGCAATGGTCGAGCGTTTTACCTTACTATTGCACCCAAATATTGAACCTTGGAGTCTCCCCATGAGCGCTGTTGCTGAAAACATCCAGACTGAAATGCCCGCCCCCATTCTGTTCACCGACAGCGCGGCGGCCAAGGTGGCCGATCTGATCGCCGAAGAAGGCAACCCCGACCTGAAGTTGCGCGTGTTCGTGCAAGGTGGCGGCTGCTCGGGCTTCCAGTACGGTTTTACCTTCGATGAGATCACCAACGAAGACGACACCACCATGACCAAGAACGGTGTCTCGCTCTTGATCGATGCCATGAGCTACCAGTACCTGCTCGGCGCGGAAATCGACTACAAGGAAGACCTGCAGGGTGCGCAGTTCGTCATCAAGAACCCCAATGCCACCACCACCTGCGGCTGCGGTTCGAGCTTCTCGGTCTGATCCTTTTCCTTCGCGGGTGATCTGCCGGCTTCAGGCCGGGTAGATCGCCCCCAGCACACGGGCGCCTTGGGCGCCCGTGACGCTTTCCAGGTTGCCGGGTTCTCCGCGCAGCGCCTGGCGCGCCAGCCAGGCAAAGGCCGCTGCTTCGACCTGCAGGGCGGGCAGGCCCAGCGCATCGGTGGCCAGCACCGTGCTGGCGGGCAGCAGGGCCTGCAGGCGTGCCATCAGGGGG
>JAQUDN010000019.1 GCA_028685665.1 Burkholderiaceae bacterium
AGCTCACCGGGATCGTGCACAGCGAAGCCCGGGCCAGCCACCTGGTCGACCAATTGCTGGCCCTGGCCCTCGCGGACGAGGCCATGCCGCACCAGACGGTGCAGCTTGATGAACTGGTACGGGAAACCGTGCTGCGCTTTTGGCCCCGCGCCGATGCCGCCGGGGTGGACCTGGGGGCCCGTGGGCTCGAGAAATCCGTCACGGTCCAGGGCCAGCCGGCCCTGATCGAAGGCATTCTGAACAACCTGATCGACAACGCCATGCGCTATGGCTGCACAGAAAGCAACCCCAAGCCGCAGATCACGGTGGCGCTGCTGCGCGAAGGCGACACGCTGGTGCTGTCCGTGGTGGACAACGGCCCCGGCATCCCGTTGCCGCAGCAAAACCGCCTGTTGCAGCGGGGCACCCAGGGCGCGGATGGCGAGCGACTGGGCCAGGGTGCCGGCCTGGGTTTGTCCATCGTGGCCCGCTATGCGCAGTTGCTGGGCGCGCACCTCGAAATGGGCGCCGGCCCCCAGAACCGGGGACTGGATGTACGCCTGGTTTTTCCGGCGCCCTCCCACGCGGCGCCCCCGGACTGAAGCACCCCGGGCATACCCTTCCGGCCCCGCCGGAGGCCCGGACCGGCCTGGCGCAGGCCCCGGGGGCAATGCACCAATACGGCGCAATCAACGCACCAAAACACTGCAAAACCCGCTCAAATTCACTACAAAAGTGCAATTTAAGGCATAAGCGTATGACTTTTTGACATAATTCACCATTGCAGTGCGTGATTGCCTGCCCTTGATCCAGAAAGCCCTCCCTATGAAGTACGAGTCCCTAGGCAGCTTCCTCGCGGAAGTTGCGCAACGCAACCCCGGTCAGCCTGAATTTCTGCAAGCGGTGACGGAAGTGATGGAGAGTCTGTGGCCCTTCATCGAAAAGCACCCACGCTATGCCGAGCAGGGTGTGCTGGAGCGCCTGGTGGAGCCTGAACGCACGGTCATGTTCCGCGTCTCCTGGGTCGATGACCATGGACGCGTGCAGGTCAACCGGGGCTACCGCATCCAGCACAGCATGGCCATTGGCCCTTACAAGGGCGGCTTGCGCTTTCACCCCTCGGTCAACCTCTCGGTGCTGAAATTCCTGGCCTTTGAGCAAACCTTCAAGAATGCGCTGACCACGCTGCCCATGGGGGGCGGAAAAGGGGGTTGCGACTTCGATCCCAAAGGCAAAAGCCCCGGGGAAATCATGCGTTTCTGCCAGGCGTTCGCCAGCGAACTGTTCCGCCATGTCGGCGCCGATACCGATGTGCCGGCCGGTGACATCGGGGTGGGCGGCCGCGAGGTCGGCTATATCGCCGGCATGGTCAAAAAGCTCAGCAACCGGGCCGATTGCGTGTTCACTGGCAAGGGCCTGTCGTTCGGCGGCTCGCTGATCCGTCCCGAAGCCACAGGCTATGGCACGGTGTACTTTGCCAACGAGATGCTCAAGACGCGTGGCCGCTCTTTCGCAGGCCTGCGCGTTTCGGTCTCGGGCTCGGGCAATGTGGCCCAGTACGCCGTAGAAAAAGCCATGCAACTGGGCGCCAAGGTCCTCACGGTATCGGACTCCAGCGGCACGGTGATCGAGGAAGAAGGCTTCACCCCCGAGAAACTCGCCATCCTGATGGAAATCAAGAACCACCGGTATGGCCGCGTCAACGACTACGCCGTCCGCACGGGGGCCCGCTTTGAGGCCGGTGTGCGCCCCTGGCACCTTCCTGTCGATGTGGCCCTGCCCTGCGCCACCCAGAACGAGCTGGACCACCAGGACGCTGCGACCCTGATTCGCCAAGGTGTGGTGTGCGTGGCCGAAGGGGCCAACATGCCCTCGACGATTGAAGCGGCCAAAGCGTTTGAAGCGGCTGGCGTGCTCTACGCGCCCGGCAAAGCCAGCAATGCGGGGGGTGTGGCCACCTCGGGGCTGGAGATGAGCCAGAACGCCATGCGCCTGAACTGGACGCGCGAAGAGGTCGATGCCCGCCTGCTGATGATCATGCAGGGCATCCATGCCGCCTGCCTGCAGTATGGCCAGCGCCCCGATGGCACCGTCAGTTACATCGACGGCGCGAATGTGGCCGGTTTTGTGAAGGTGGCAGACGCCATGCTGGCCCAAGGCGTCATCTGACGCACCAGAACGCAAGAACGGCAGTGGTGCCGTAGAGGCAAGAGGGGCGATCAGCCCCTCTTTTTTTTGTTCTGGCGACCCAGGCCCGTCGCCCAGAGCCCAGACCCGGCGCGTACCGGAGAGCGGGGTCGCTCCGAACACGGCGGAGGGACTGCGGCAGGGGGTGTCACACCGCAAGGACCCCGTCACCCCGGTCGGTCCCCTGGACAGAAAGGCCCAGGAGCACAAGGTATTCCGGTACCATGCCAAGCCTGAGAAAGCAAGGCCCCCACCGCCACAGGACCCAGGAAAGACGCCGTGAAAATGCCGTGTCATGCCGCCGGGCTCTGGACCAGCGCAGGGGGCCAACCGCCCTGCCGAGCCCTCTCTTGCGCCCCTGGATTTCGGTCAATATTCTTCAAGGTGAGTCATGGAAGTTTTCAGCTTTCTGAATGTGATGGTCGAGAAGTCGGCTTCGGATCTGTTCTTCAGCGTCGGAGCCCCGGTCAACGTCAAGATCGAAGGGGTCACCCTGCCCTTGAAAATGCCGTCACTGGCCCCCGGCCAGGTCAAGCAGCTGGCCTATTCGGTGATGAACGAAAAGCAGATTTCGGAATTCGAATCCACCCTGGAGATGAATCTGTCGGTCTCGGCCAACAACCTGGGGCGCTTTCGGGTCAATGTGTTCATGCAGCGCGGTGAAGTGGGGATGGTCATCCGCTACATCAAGAACAAGATCCCCCCCCTGGCCGAGCTGGGTCTGCCACCCGTGCTGGAAAAGCTGGTGATGCGCAAACGGGGCCTGATCCTGGTGACTGGCGCGACCGGCTCCGGCAAGTCGACCACCCTGGCGTCGATGGTCAACTACCGCAACGAAAATGCCACGGGCCACATTCTGACCATCGAAGATCCGCTGGAGTTTTTGCATGCGCACAAACGCTCCGTGGTCAACCAGCGCGAGGTCGGTATCGACACCCTGTCCTACGGCGATGCCCTGAAGAATGCCCTGCGCGAAGCGCCGGATGTCATCCTGATTGGCGAAATACGGGACCGGGAAACCATGCGCCATGCCCTGTCGTATGCCGAAACCGGCCACCTGTGCCTGTCCACCCTGCACGCCAACAACGCCAACCAGGCCATGGAGCGGATCATCAACTTCTTCCCGGAAGAAGCGCACCGCCAGCTCCTGGTCGATATGAGCCTGAACCTCGCTGGGGTGGTGTCGCAACGGCTGGTGCCGGGGCTGCGCCAGAAACTGGTCCCGGCGGTCGAAGTGCTGCTGAATTCGCCTTACATCTCCGAACTGATGGCCAAAGGCCAGTTCTCGGACATCAAGGAAAATATGGGCCGCAGCACCGAGATCGGTATGTGCACGTTCGACCAGGCCTTGTTCCAGCTCTTTTCCGCGGGTCGGATCTCGCTGGAAGAGGCCCTGCACAATGCAGACTCCCGTACCGATCTGGCCCTGCGCATTCGCCTGTCCGCCGGCATCAACCCGACGGAAACCGGCAATCTGTCGATCGACACCACATCCCCCGGGAAGGCCGCCTCCGGTCTGTCCTGATCCTGGCGATTTCTGCGCACGCATTTCATGGACCATTGGCCACTGCCTCCCTTTTTCAAGGAGGGAAGAATGTCTCCCGAAAACGAACCGGTGGAGGCCATCGTCTTCACCGCCCGGGGGGAGGTTCTCGAAGGGCGCCTGGAAAGCTTTCACCCCCATGCGCTGACCGCGCGCTTTGCACCGCGCCTGTCGGCGGAATCGGTCCTGCTGGCCTTTGCCGACATCAAGAGCATCCACCTGATGAAGGCCGCTCCCATGGTGGTGGACCAGGAACTGATGGCCACCTACCAGGCCTCCGGCGGCCCTGAAATCACACCGGAGATTCGGCCTTTCTTTGTGCGCTTTGTGGATGGCGAACAATTGCGCGGACAGACCCAGGGTTTCGTCAAAACCGGTTACGGCCTGTTCATTTTTCTGACCACCGAAGCCGACCGCACCGTGCGGACCTTCATTCCCGACACGGCCTTGCACACCTACCAGGTCGGGGGGCTGCTGGGCCACCAGCTCATCCGCTCAGACATCGTTACGCCCGCCACGGTCGAGCGCGCCCTGGAAGAACAGGAAAAACGCCGCCAATCCGCGGCACAGCCTCTCCCGCACCCCGCCGTGATCCGCGATGCCCAGGAACTCACGACCCAGCTGGCAGACATCGGCCACCTGAAGCCGATGCACCTGGGGGACCTTCTGATCAACCAAGGCCTGGTCTCGAAAGACCAGATAGCCGATGCCATGGGCCGGGCCAAGGGCCCCAAACGCCATCTGCTGGGCACCATCCTGATCGAAATGGGGGCGCTGACCCAGGAACAGCTGACGCATGCTGTCGCCGAACAACTGAACATCCCGCGGGTGGCCCTGTCGGGTTTCACGATCCAGCCCGAGGTGCTGGCCCTGGTCTCCAAGGACTACGCCACGGATCACCAGGTGCTTCCCCTGCTGGTCACGGACAAGACCCTGGTGGTTGCCGTCGAAAGTCCCGTGGATGCGGACTATCTGGATGAATTGCGTTTCTCGGCGCAAAAACAGATCACCCCCGTGATGGCGCCCGGAGACGAGTTGTCCGCCCGCATCCTGCAGGAATACACCCAGGCCGCTGCAGCCACCAGCACCCTGTCGATCGAGGAAGAGCTGCGCCAGCTCACCAAACGCCTGACCCAGGGCGACACGGCACCGGAGCAGCGCAGCGAACTGCAACGCCAGGTCTCGGACAACGACACGCTGGTGGTGCGGCTGGTGAACAAGATGATCATGGATGCCCAGCGCATGGGTGCTTCCGACATCCACATCGAAGCCTATCCCGAACAGCAACCGACGCTGATTCGCCTGCGGGTGGACGGCGATCTGACCGAGTACCTCCGGGTGCCTTTCGTGCTGCGTTCGGCCCTCCTGTCGCGGGTGAAGATCATGGCCAACCTGGACATCTCGGAGCACCGGATGCCGCAGGACGGCAAGATCGATTTTTCACGCTTTGCCCCCACCAAGCTGGAACTGCGCGTGGCCGTGCTGCCGACCACCCATGGCCTCGAAGACATCGTGATGCGGCTGCTGGCCTCGTCCAAACCCATTCCGCTGGACAAGCTCGGCATGGATGCGGCCCTGGTGGGCCACCTGCGGCGCATGGTGCAGCGCAACTACGGGCTGATTCTGGTGTGCGGCCCCACGGGTTCGGGCAAGACGACGACCCTGCACTCGCTGCTGGCCGAAGTCAACACCACTGAAACCAAGATCTGGACGGCCGAAGACCCGATCGAAATCACCCACCAGGGACTGCGGCAGATCCAGATGATTCCACGCATCGGACTGAACTTTGCAGCGGCCATGCGGGCCTTTCTGCGGGCCGACCCGGACATCATCATGGTGGGAGAGATGCGCGACAGCGAGACCGCCCACATTGCCATCGAGGCCTCGCTCACGGGCCATCTGGTCATGTCCACGCTGCACACCAACAGCGCGCCCGAAAGCGTGGTCCGCATGCTCGACATGGGGCTGGACCCCTTCAATTTTGCCGATGCCCTGATTGGCGTGCTCAGCCAGCGCCTGGCGCGGCGCCTGTGCCCCGCGTGCAAAAAACCCCTGGACAACCCGGAAGAAGCGCTCCAGCAGATGGCCCGGGATTACTGCAGGGACACCGCGCTCGACCCTGAGCAGCTGCTGCGGGAGTGGCGCACCCCCGCGCCTTTGGCCACTGGCCCGGCCCGAGGGCTTTACCAGGCTGTGGGCTGCGAGCAATGCAATCACACCGGCTACAAAGGCCGGGTGGGGATCTATGAATTGATGAGCGCCTCGCCCGGCATCAAGAAACTGATCCAGACCCGCGCCCCGGTCGATCGGCTGTTTGCCATGGCCACGGCGGAAGGCATGCTGCGCCTGCTGCAGTACGGCCTTCTCAAGGTGCTCGAAGGGGTGACCGACCAACGCAGCGTGCGGGGAGCCTGCACGTGAGTCCAGGCCCGTGGCGGCCCGCCCGCCTGCGGCCCCTCTGCTAACCTCGCCCGCCATGCCTGCTTCTACTGAACTCCAGGACGTCTCCACGTCCCTGCCCTGCATCGCCCTGGCGGGCCCCACGGCCTCGGGCAAGACCGCGGGGGCCTTTGCGCTGGCCGATGCGCTCGCACACCGCCACCCGGTGGAAATCATCAGCGTGGATTCGGCCCTGGTGTACCGGGGCATGGACATTGGCACCGCCAAACCCACCCGCCAGGAACTGGCCAGCGTCCCGCACCACCTGATCGACATCCGCGACCCGCTGCAGGCCTACAGCGCCGCCGAGTTCGTGCGGGATGCCACGCGCCTGATCAGCGAGGTCCGCGCCCGTGGCGCCCTGCCCCTGCTGGTGGGCGGGACCATGCTGTATTTCAAGGCCTTGTTCGAAGGCCTGGACGACATGCCCGCCGCCGACCCGGCCGTGCGCAGCAGGATCGAAGCCCAGGCCGCCGAACACGGCTGGCCTGCACTGCATGCCGAGTTGGCACAGATCGACCCCATCACGGCCGCCCGGCTGGCGCCGGGGGACAGCCAGCGGATTCAGCGGGCCCTGGAGGTCTGGCAGGTGTCCGGGCGCCCTCTATCGAGCTTTCACACCCCCAAACACCACACCGCCACCCCGGGGCCGATCGGCGCGGGCGCCTTTTTTTCCCTCGAACCCGAAAACCGCAGCTGGCTGCACGAACGCATCACCCAGCGTTTCGATGCCATGCTGTCTTCCGGCTTTCTCGACGAAGTACGGGCCCTGCGCGAGCGGGGGGATCTGCACCCCGATCTGCCCTCGGTGCGCTGTGTGGGCTACCGCCAGGCCTGGGAAGCACTGGACGCCCAGGCCGCCCAAGGCCCGGAGGCGCCGCTGGCCTGGGCCTTGCTGCGCGAGCGCGGTCTGGCCGCGACCCGCCAGCTGGCCAAACGCCAGATCACCTGGCTGCGCAGCATGCCCCACCGGCATCGGATTGCCTGTGATCAGGCCCAGGCCTCCACGGAACTGGTGCGCGCCGTGCTGGCGCAGCTGGAGCAGGCCAGGCCATGAGCGTGCTGCGGATCGAGGGCCTGGGCAAGCACTACGGGGCCACCCCCGTGTTTACCGGGGTGAACCTGGCCCTGGAGCCCGGCGAGTTCGTGGCCATCATCGGGGACTCGGGGGTTGGCAAATCCACGCTGCTCAACTGCCTGGCCGGGCTGGACGACTGGGACACCGGCCAGATCTGGCATGGAGACACGGCGCTGGGACCGCTCTCTGCAGAGGCACGGGCGCGCTGGCGCCGGGCCCACGTGGGTTTTGTCTTTCAGGCCTTTCATGTGCTGCCCCACCTGGATGTGGCACAGAACGTGGCTTTGCCCCTGATGCTGCTGCAACGCCCAGCACCGGAACGCGTTGCGCAGATGCTGGCGGCGGTGGGCCTGGACGGCCTGGGAACCCGCTTGCCCCAGCAGCTCAGCGGAGGCCAGCTGCAGCGGGTGGCGATTGCCCGTGCCCTGGTCCACCAGCCCGCCCTGCTGCTGGCCGACGAACCCACCGGCAATCTAGACCCCGGCACCGCCGCCCGGGTCATGGACCTGCTGCAGGCACAGACCCGCGAGCAAGGCAGCGCGCTGTTGCTGGTCACCCACTCCGAGACAGCCGCCGCCCGCGCCGACCGGGTGCTGCGCCTCACGACCACGGGAATGCAAAGCTGAGCCGGATGCAGACCCCGGCATGGACAAGGCCGCCGTCCGGCAGCCGGCCCCCGTGAAAAAGGGGCCGCAGCCCCTTCGTCCTGGCAGACCGCAGCCGTCAATCAATGCTCAGGCGCTGCGCATTCCCATTCTTTTTCTTGGGCAAGGTGAGGGTGAGCACCCCGTTGTCGTACTTGGCTTTGGCGTTGGCGGCATCGATCTCGGAGGGCAGCTGAAAGCTGCGGGCCACGGAGCCAAAGTAACGCTCGGAACGGAGCATGCGATCCCCGTCAACCTGCTGATCCTGCTGGCGAACCTCGGCGCGCAGACTCACCACGCTGCCTTCGATGGACACATGGATGTCTTCTTTGGCCACACCGGGCACTTCCGCGTGCACGGTATAGCCGCCATTGCTCTCTTTGACGTCCACCTTGATCTGCCCTGCCGACGGGAGAGGGTCGCCATGCAGGGGACGGACCGAAAAGCCCGGTGTGAAATCCCGAAAAAACTCATCCAAAAAACCACCGCGGGGGACCAATGCGCTCATGGAATTTCTCCTTACAAAACGTGAAGACAGGCCCCGCCACCCTGGGCTGGGCCTGTTCTCAATATAGAGAGCTCCAGGTGCGAATTCAAGACAGCGAGGGGCCGGCCTATTGATGCGTATCAAAAACACCGCACGGTGCAGGACACCTGCCGAACCCCACAATACCGCCCATGCTCGCCTTGCTCCGCACCGTTTCCTGGCAGGATCTGCGCCACCATCCCTGGCGCAGCCTGGCCGCGCTGGTCGCGATCATGCTGGGCGTGGCGCTGGCTTTTGCGGTCCATCTGATCAACACCTCGGCGCTGGACGCGTTTTCCCAGGCCGTGCGCACCGTCAACGGCCAACCCGACCTGGAGCTGCGTGCCCGGCAAGGCCTCCTGGACGAAGCCCTGTTCGAGCGCCTGGCCACCCACCCCCAGGTCCTGCGGGCCAGCCCCTGGCTGGAACTGTCTGCGCTGGCCGAGGTTCCGGGGAGGCCACAAGCGCGGAACGCAGCGCCGGTCTCCCTGCGGATCGTGGGGGCCGATGCCTTGGTGCTGCCGGCCACCGCCCCGGCACTGTGGCCACGCCCGTGGGATGCCACAGACCGCTGGGCCTTGTTCGCTCCCGCCACCGTCTTTCTCAATCCCTCGGCGCTGCAGGCGCTGGGGCTGGCGCCCACAGCGACGGCCCCTTGGCCCCTCCTGCATCTGCACACCGGGCTGCAGCGCCTTACGGTCCAGGTGGCGGGCCGCGTGGAGGCCGGTGGTGCCCCGCTGGCATGGATGGACATCGGGGCCGCACAAGACCTGTTTGGCCGTATCGGGCAACTCAGCCGCATTGATCTGCAATTGCCCGCGGGCACCGATCGCCGCCGCTTTCAGGCTGCGCTGCAGGCCGAGCCGGACTGGCCCGCCCAGCTGGTGCTGTCCGAGCCCGGCGATGCCGAGCAGCGCATCGACAGCCTCTCGCAGGCCTACCGCGTCAATTTGACGGTCTTGGCGCTGGTCGCCCTGTTCACCGGGGCGTATCTGGTGTTTTCCGTACAGGCCCTGAGCGTGGCGCAGCGTGCGCCGCAATTTGCGCTCCTGGCCGTTCTAGGTGCCACGCCGCGCCAGCGCCTGGGCTGGGTGCTGGCCGAGTCGGTCCTGCTGGGGCTGGCGGGCAGCGCTGCCGGCATCGCCCTGGGGACCGGACTGGCAGCAGCGGCCCTGCAGCTGCTGGGGGGCGACCTGGGCGGTGGTTATTTCACGGGAGTACAGCCTCCCTTGCAATGGAGCAGCGCCGCCGCCTGGGGGTATGGGGCTTTGGGCGTCGCCGCCGCACTGATCGGCGGCTGGTGGCCGGCCCGCACGGCCCAGACCCTGCCCCCCGCCCCCACCCTCAAAGGACTGGGGGCGGTGTCCACCCCTGCAGACCCGGGCTTGATGGGTCTTTTTTTGATAGCACTCAGTGCTTTACTGGCAAACCTTCCACCTGTTTTTGGCATCCCTTTACCGGCCTATATCGCCGTGGGCCTGTTGCTGGTCGGGGGGATTGCGCTGCTGCCCTGGAGCGTGGCCTGGCTGCTGCGCCTGCTCCAGCCCCTGGCCGCCCGCAGCGTGCGGGCCTTGCTGGCGGTGGAGCGCGCACGGCGCATGCGGGGCAGCGCAGCCATTGCCGTCGGGGGCGTGGTGGCCAGCCTGAGCCTGGCCGTGGCCCTGACGGTGATGGTCAGCAGCTTCAGGGGCTCGGTCACCGCGTGGCTGGATGCCGTACTGCCCTCGCCGCTGTATGCACGCGCGGCCTTCGGCAGTGCCGGCAGCGAAGCGGCCCTGCTGCCAGCCGGTTTCGCCGAAGCCGTGGCGGCCCTGCCCGGCTGGGAGCGCGTGCACGCTCTGCGATCGAGCCCGGTGCAGCTGGATGCCACCCGCCCGGCACTGGCACTCCTGAGCCGCCCCCTGGAAGGCGATCCCGCACGCTGGCTGCCGCTGGTGGGATCGGCCAGGCCCGTGCCCCCGGGCCAGATCGGCGTCTATCTCAGTGAGGCGGCAATAGACCTGTATGGGCTGCAAGTCGGCAAGGCGTGGCCGGAGCTTTCAAAGGCATTCAGGCCTCTGGGGCAATACAGTCAAACCTCAGCAGCTACTTTTTATATAGCAGGTATCTGGCGCGACTACGCCCGCCCATCGGGGGCCGTGGCCATGGACCGCACCGACTACCTGCGCCTGACAGGGGACGCCCGCACCAGCGATCTGGCGCTCTGGCCCCAGGAAGGGGCGGACATCGCCCGGCTGCAGCAGGCCATCCGCGACCTGGCCCTCCGCATGGCAGGCCCCCAGGGCGACCCCGCCGGGGCACCGGCGCTGGAACGGGATCGGGTCGAGTTTGTCTCGGCCAACGCCATCCGCGCCCGGTCGCTCACCCTGTTTGACCGCAGCTTTGCCGTCACATACTGGCTGCAGGCCGTGGCCATCGGCATTGGTTTGTTTGGCGTGGCGGCGAGCTTCAGCGCCCAGGTGCTGGCCCGGCGCAAGGAGTTCGGCCTGCTGGCCCATCTGGGACTCACGCGGCGGGAGATTCTGGCGGTGGTGGCCGGGGAAGGTGCCGCCTGGACCGGCGTGGGTGCGGCCGCCGGGGTGCTGCTGGGCCTGGCGGTGTCGGTGGTGCTGGTCCATGTGGTCAATCCGCAAAGCTTTCACTGGACCATGGAGTTGAGAATTCCCGTCCTGCGGCTGCTGGCCTTGTGTGCCGCCGTCATCGCCTCGGGCACCCTGACCGCCTGGCTGGCCGGACGCGCCGCTGCAGGGCGCCATGCCGTCCTGGCCGTCAAGGAAGACTGGTGAAGATGGCCGCTGTCAGCGCCCTGGGCCCGCCAAGGCCCTGCGCCCTCCCCCCCGGCCTTTCCCTTCCGATGCCCCTATGACACCGACGCCTCCCGCCCCCCTGGCGCAGCCCCCGCACGGGGAAACCACAGCCCCCGCGGGCACACGCCGGCACTGGCTCGCGCTGCTGCTGGGCGGCGGCCTGGCAGCTGGCGGAACCCCGCCCGCCCGGGCCCTGCCCATGCGCGCGCTGAACTTTCCGCGCGACCATGGCAGCCATCCCGATCTGCGCACCGAATGGTGGTACATCACGGGCCACGCCCTGGCCGCCGGAAAACCCTGGGGATTTCAGGTCACGTTCTTTCGCTCGCGCGTGGAAGGGACGGCGTCTTTGCGCTCGGCTTTTGCGGCCCAGCAGTTGTTGTTCGCCCATGCGGCGCTGACCGACGTGCAAGGCCAAAAGCTCCACCACGACCAACGCATCGCCCGGGCCGGCTTTGCCATCGCCCAGGCCAGCACCACCGACACCGCGCTGCGCCTGCAGGACTGGACGCTGCACCGCACCCCCCTCGCCTCCCCGAACGGCCCAGCCAGCCGCTATACGACCCATGTCGGCGGTGGAGCGTTCAGCCTCGATCTGCAATGCGACAGCACGCAATCCCTCTTGCTGCAAGGGCAGCAAGGCCTGTCACGCAAGGGGCCAGACACCACGCAGGCCAGCTATTACTACAGCCAGCCGCAGCTCGAAGTCAGCGGCAGCATCACCTTGAACGGTCAACGCATGGCGCTGGAGCCCGCACGCGACCGTTTCACGAACCGCGCCTGGCTGGACCACGAATGGAGCGAATCCTTGCTGCACCCGGAGGCTGTCGGCTGGGACTGGATGGGCATCAACCTGAACGAGGGTGGCGCCCTGACGGCCTTTCGGCTGCGCCGCAGCGATGGCAGCACCCTGTATGCCGGAGGATCGGTCCGCCGACCTGGGCAGGCGGTACAGGTCTTCGGACCGCAGGAAGTGGTGTTCACCCCGCTGCGCCTCTGGACCAGCCCGGCCAGTGGTGCGCGCTATCCCGTGGCCTGGGGCCTGCACACGCCAGCGGGACGCTTCACGCTGCGGGCGCTGGTCGATGCGCAGGAACTGGACAGCCAGGCATCGACCGGGACCCTTTACTGGGAAGGCCTGTCGGAACTGAGCACCGAGGACGGCTGGGGGATCGGGCGGGGGTATCTTGAAATGACGGGCTACGCCCGACCGCTGCGCCTGTGATGCAGCGCGGGGAATGCCAGGCCCCGCGCAGCCCCAGCCCCCGCACTCAGGACTTGCTGGCAGCACGCCGGCGCGTGAGCCAGGCGATGATCTCGCCCATGATGCCGCGCCGGAAAGCCAGCACACAGACCACGAAGATCAGGCCCGTGACGATGGTGACCGACTCACCCAGGGTGCTGAACCATTCCAGGCCCGTCACCGAGGCCAGCAAGGTGCCCAGCTCGCCAATCTTGTTTTCCAGCAGCACGACCACCGCAGAACCGACGATCGGGCCCGACAGCGTGCCCAGCCCCCCCACCAGGGTCATCAGCACCACATGGCCCGAAGACGACCAATGCACATCGCTCAAGGTGGCAAACCCCAACACCAGGGTTTTGAGAGACCCCGCCAAGCCGGCCAGGCCGGCAGACAGCACAAAGGCCAGCAGTTTGAAGCGGTTGGTGTCGTAACCCAAGGAGGTGGCGCGGGCTTCGTTTTCCTTGATGGCCTTGAGCACCTGTCCAAAGGGAGAATGGATGGTGCGCACGATCAACAGGAAGGCCCCCACGACAATGGCCAAGACCACGTAGTACAGGGTCAAATCGTTCTGCAAATCCACCAGACCGAAGAGCTTGCCGCGGGGCACGCCCTGCAAGCCATCTTCGCCCCCGGTGAAGCGGGCCTGCAGGCAGACAAAGAACAGCATCTGCGCCAAGGCCAGCGTGATCATCGTGGAATAGATGCCTTGGCGCCGGATCGCAAAAAAGCCCACGATCAGACCCAGAAACGCCCCACTGAGCGCCCCCATCAGCAAGCCCAGTTCCGGAGTCAACCCCCAGATCTTGATCGCATGGCCTGCGGCATAAGCGGCCCCCCCGAGAAAGGCCGCGTGTCCGAAAGACAGCATGCCGGTATAGCCGAGCAAGAGGTTGAAAGCCGAAGCGAACAGTGCAAAGCACATCAGCTTCATGACGAACACCGGGTAGGCGCCCAGCAGAGGGGCCAGCAGCAGCCCGATCAAGAGCAGGCCGTAGCCAATGGCAGAGAGATTCTTGGAGTTCATGGTGGCAGCCCCTTATTTTTCTTTGCCGAAGAGACCGGCGGGGCGAATCAGAAGAACGATGACCATGATGACGAACACCACAGTGGAAGAAGCTTCCGGGTAGAACACCTTGGTGAAGCCCTCGACGATGCCCAGGCCCAAGCCAGTGAGGATCGAGCCCATGATGGAACCCATGCCGCCGATCACCACCACGGCAAACACCACGATGATCAGGTTTTGCCCCATCAAGGGCGTGACTTGGTAGACCGGCGCCGCCAGCACCCCGGCAAAGGCCGCCAGGGCCGCACCGAATGCGTAGGTCAGCGTGATCATCAAGGGCACATTGACACCAAAGGCCTCGACCAGACGGGGGTTTTCGGTGCCCGCACGCAGATAGGCGCCGAGCCGGGTTTTCTCAATGACATACCAGGTTGCAAGGCACACGACGACGGACACCACCACCACCCAGGCCCGGTAGTTGGGCAGCATCATGAAGCCCAGGTTCGTCGCCCCTTCCAGCAGTTCGGGGGTGTCATAGCCCAGACCGGAGACACCGTAAATGGACCGAAACACCCCTTCGATCAACAGCGTCAGGCCCAGTGTGAGCAGCAGGCCATACAAATGGTCCAGTTTGTAGATCCAGCGCAGCAAAAGGCGCTCGATCAGGACACCGAAGGCCCCGACCACCATCGGGGCCGCCACCAGCATCACCCAGTAGTTGATGCCCAGGTAATTCATGGCCATCCAGGTAATCACCGCCCCCATCATGAACAGCGCACCATGCGCAAAGTTGATGACATTGAGCAGGCCGAAGATCACGGCCAGCCCGAGGCTGAGGATTGCGTAAAAAGAGCCATTGACCAAACCCAGAAGGAGTTGGCTCAGCATGGCGGGCAATGAAACACCAAAGATTTCCATGGGAGGACGGCAGGTGGTGAAGGGTTCGGATCAGGTCGTTATTTCCAGAGAGCGCACTTGCTCTCGGCCTTGGTGGTGTACACCTGCTCGCCGGGCAACTTGTTGACGACCTTGTAATAGTCCCAAGGCTGCTTGGACTCGGCCAGCGACTTCACTTGCATCAGGTACATGTCGTGGACATAGCGACCATCGGGACGGACCGCACCCTTCGCATAAAAATCGCTCAGAGGGGTGCTCTTGAAGTAGGCCATGACCTTGTCGGCATCTTCCGTCTTCACAGCCTGCAAGGCCTTGAGATAGTTCATGGTCGCAGAGTAGTTGGCGGCCTGGATATCGGTGGGCATGCGCTTGGTCTTCTCAAAGAAGCGTTTGCCAAAGGCGCGCGTTTCGTCGTTCAGATTCCAGTCCCAGCTGGTGGTCAGCAAGAGGCCTTCGGTATTTTTCAGGCCCAGGCTGTGGACGTCCGTGATGAAAACCAACAAGCCAGCCATTTTCATGGTCTTGTTGATGCCGAATTCCTTGGCGGCCTTGATGGCATTGATCGTGTCGCCCCCCGCATTGGCCAGGCCCAGAATCTGGGCCTTGGAGTTTTGCGCCTGCAGCAGGAAAGACGAAAAATCGGAAGCGTTCAGCGGATGGCGTACGCCACCAACGACAGAGCCCCCTTTGTTCTTGACCACATTGGCGGCGTCACGCTCGAGCAGTTGGCCGAAGGCGTAGTCTGCTGTCAGAAAGAACCAGCTTTTTCCTCCCTGGTCTACCAAAGCGCCCGCAGTGCCCTTAGCCAGGGCCACGGTGTCGTAGGCGTAGTGGATGGTGTAGGGGGTGCATTGTTCGTTGGTCAGCGCAGAGCCTCCGGCGCCATTGACGATAAAGACCCGCTTTTTCTCATTGGCCACCTGGGCCATGGCCAGGGCTGTGCCGGTATTGGTGCCGCCCAGCAACATGCTCAGGCCCTGGGTGTCGATCCATTCGCGGGCTTTGGTGGCGGCAATATCGGCCTTGTTCTGGTGGTCTGCGGTGAGAAGTTCCACCGGCTTGCCGTTGACCTTGCCGCCGAAGTCATCAATGGCCATTTGAATGGCCGTCGCGCCATTCTTGCCATCCACATCCGAATACAAGCTGGACATGTCCGTGACAAAACCAATTTTGACCTTGTCTTGGGCAAACGCTGCAGGGGTTGCCAGACCTGCGGCACACAGCACCATGGCCAATGTAGTGAGTTGTTTTTTCATGGTTGTCTCCTGGGGATGGAATAAAAAGGACAAAAGGTGCGACCCAAAGCGGGTTACACACCCAAAAGTTCATTGAGGACCGGCATCTTCTCTTGCAACTCACCTGCACCGAATTTTTCGATGATGCGGCCATGCTCCATGACATAAAAGCGATCGGCCAGGGGCGCAGCAAAGCGGAAGTTCTGCTCCACCATGACCACGGTGTAGCCCTTTTCACGCAAGGTGATGATCATGCGGGCCAGCGTCTGAACGATCACAGGGGCCAGGCCTTCCGAGATTTCGTCGAGCAGCAAGAGCTTGGCGCCTGTGCGCAGGATCCGCGCCACCGCCAGCATTTGCTGCTCTCCACCGGAAAGCCGCGTGCCCTGGCTGTGGCGCCGCTCGGCCAGGTTGGGAAACATGGCGTAGATCTCGTCCAGCGACATCCCGGGCATATCGGTCTTGAGCGCGGGGGGGAGCAGCAGGTTTTCCTCGCAGGACAGGCTGGAGAAAATACCGCGCTCCTCAGGGCAATAGCCCACGCCCAGGTGGGCGATGCGGTGCGTCGGCATCTGGATGGTCTCTTGACCGTAAATCTTCACCGATCCCTTGCGCGCGCCCGTCAGGCCCATGATGGCCCGCATGGTGGTCGTACGCCCTGCTCCATTGCGCCCCAGAAGGGTGACCACTTCACCAGGCTTCACCAGAATGTCAACGCCGTGGAGAACATGCGATTCGCCATACCAGGCTTCGAGTTGACGGATTTCCAGCGCTGGGGGGGAGGAGGAATTCGCGCGCATCTCAGTGGGCTCCTTGCAACTGGCCATCGGTGGTTCCCATATAAGCCTCCATGACCTGCGGATTGCTGGACACTTCGGAATAAGGGCCTTCTGCCAAGACAGCCCCCCGCTGCAAAACCGTGATCCGGTCTGCAATGGTGGAAACGACTTTCATGTTGTGCTCGACCATCAGAATGGTGCGCCCTGCGGAAACTTTCTTGATCAGCTGGGTGACGCGATCAACGTCTTCATGCCCCATGCCTTGGGTCGGTTCATCCAGGAGCATCAGCTCAGGCTCCATCGACAAGGTGGTTGCAATTTCCAAGGCGCGCTTGCGGCCATAGGGCAAGTTCACAGTGACCTCATCGGCGAGATCATCCAGACCGACTTCCGCCAGCAACTGCATCGCGCGGTCATCCAGTTGCCTCAAGCTGCGCTCACTGCGCCAAAAATGGAAAGAGGTTCCCAGCTTCCTCTGCAATCCGAGGCGAACGTTCTCGATCAAAGTCAGGTGAGGAAAGACGGCGGAGATCTGAAAAGACCGAATCACCCCCCGTCGGGCAATCTGCGCAGGTTGCTCTGCCGTGATGTCCTGGCCATTGAAACGGATCACACCCGAGGTTGGCACGAGAAACTTGGTCAATAAATTGAAACAAGTGGTCTTGCCCGCACCATTCGGACCAATCAAGGCATGGATGGATCCCCGGCGCACCGCCAGATTGACATCACTGACGGCGGTAAAGCCCTTGAACTCTTTCGTCAGGCGGGTAGTTTCAAGAATAACGTCGCTCATTGCAGCCGGGCCGCTCCATGGTGGATAGTGCAAGGCAAGGCTCCTGAACAGAACCTTACTCCATGCGTTTCAATGGAGCGATGGTATGCCGCGGTGCCCAGGCACAGATACTGGGACAAATGCCTATGTATAAACGCCTATCCCCGCATGGCGCTGCGATTGAAACCAGAGAGGTTTTCAGCATGCCTCTCAGAGGGTGGCCGCAACGGGAAGACCCCATTCAGGGGAAACACGGGGCATCCACCCCACAGCCCGAGGCAGGCCAGTTGCGCCCCGCCGGGCCGGAAGGGAACACGAAATCAGTTCAGAGTCTCTTTGGGCGGCGGGCCCCAAGGGAGAGGCAGTACGTTGATGCCCTCTTCCAGAAGTTCCGCAGTTTCAGCAGGGCTGGCCTGACCACGGATGGCCCGCTCGTCCACTTCACCGTAGTGCATGCGCCGAACCTCCTGCGGAAAATCCCGTCCGACATCTTCGGTTTGGGCGATGATCTCGCGCGCCAATTGCACCCACCTTACAGCGTCATCCGGAAAAGCCCCCCCAGCAGGCCCGGGTGCTGCGGATTCCACGAGACGTGGGTCGCTGGGGGATGCAGGAGCTTTGGCACCGAGATTCAGGCGTGGGGCACTCAGTCGCTTGCCAATTTGTGCCGAACCACAGCAGGGGCATTCCACCAAACCTCTGCGGACTTGGTCCTGAAAATCATCCTCGGAAGCAAACCATCCTTCAAAGACATGGTCTTGTGGACAATGCAGATCGAGGACCTTCATGGCAGAGGAAGCACAGGCAGGCTTAGCCCCGGGGCTGAATCAGATAGCGAAAAACGAAACCCGGAAAGGCCAAGGTCAGGAACAGGGTGGCGGTGATGGCATAGAACTCCCAGCCCTGGGGAGCGACTTGCCCCGCACGCTGTTCCAGCAACAAGGCACCAGCACCCACAAGCCCATAGAACACAACCAACTCAACCAAACGAAACAGGAAAGACTTGCGATGCTGGCGTACAGGCCCAAGCAGCAAGATCCGTTGGTTGAAGAAAGGCGCATTGGCTGCAAAGCATGCAACCAATATCACAAGCCAAATAGAACCTGTCTGGGACAAGAAAGTCTTCCGATCCGACTCAGGTGCTCAATGCGCGCACGATCGCATCGGCACACAACGCCATCAGGCCGCCAGGCAGCAAGCCCAGAACCAAGACCAGCGCGCCGTTGATCGACAGCACGACACGCACATCAAGGGGCGCAGACACGCGGGTTGCTGTCAGAGGAGGATCGAAGTACATCACCTTGACGACACGCAGGTAATAAAACGCACCGATCAAAGACATCAGTACAGCAAAAACCGCCAACCCGATGTAGAGCACCTGGCCGGAGGCGACCAAGGCCTGCAGGACAGACAACTTGGCATAGAAACCGACCAAGGGTGGAATACCCGCCATGGAGAACAGACAGACAGCCATGACACCGGCGTACAGCGGGCTGCGCTGGTTCAGCCCGGCAAGATCGGAAATCTCTTCGCTCTCGAAACCTTCGCGGGCCAGCAAGAGAATCACGCCAAAGGAAGCCAGGGTCGTCAGCACGTAGGTAACCACGTAGAACATGGAAGCGCTGTAAGCATTTTCGACAGCCGTGGCCTCGACATTGCCATTCACCACGCCCGACATCAAGCCCAACAAGACAAAGCCCATTTGAGAAATCGTCGA
This sequence comes from Burkholderiaceae bacterium, assembly GCA_028685665.1. Taxonomy (GTDB): domain Bacteria; phylum Pseudomonadota; class Gammaproteobacteria; order Burkholderiales; family Burkholderiaceae_C; genus JAQUDN01. The sequence continues at coordinate 18,850 of JAQUDN010000019.1, forward strand.
GTAAGCCAGCATGCGCTTCAGATTGGTCTGGGCAATAGCCGCCAAGTTACCGACCAGCAAAGAGCCAATCGCCAATAGAGCCAGCATTTGTTGCCAGTCAATGGCCAATGGCAATAAGCCGTCCACCAGAAGACGCATGGTGATGGCAAAGGCGGCCAATTTGGGGGCCCCACCAATCATCAACGTCACAGCGGTTGGAGCACCCTGGTAAACATCGGGTATCCACATGTGGAAGGGCACCACGCCCAGCTTGAAGGCCAGACCTGCGACCACGAAAACCAGACCGAAAATCAGCACCTGATGGCGAATCTGGCCAGAATTCACCGCTTTGAAGACTTGGCCAATATCCAAGGAACCTGTCGCACCATACAGCATGGAAAGCCCATAAAGCAGGAAACCGCTGGCCATGGCACCCAGGACGAAATACTTCATCGCCGCTTCTGTGGCCGCCGTATTGTCGCGGCGCAATGCCACCAGTGCGTAGCTCGAAAGCGTCAACAATTCAAGGCCCAGATAAAGCACCAAGAAGTTGTTGCCAGAAATCATGATGAACATGCCGAGCAAGGCGAGCGTCGACAGGGTGAAGAGCTCACCTCCGCGCAACATATCGCGGTCTGCAGCATAAGGGCGCCCGTACACCAGAGTCACCATCATGGCCAAAGACGCAAAGCACTTGAGCCAATTGCCCATCGCATCGCTGACCACCATATTGCCAAAACCATAAAAGGTATTGCCACTGCTGGCGTACAAAGCCTGAAGACCCGCTACGACACCCAAAGTCAAGAGTGTCAGAACATAGGTCGGGGTTCTACGGGGACTGTGAACACCCAAATCGACCAGCGCGATCACGCAAGCCATGACCAACAACACAATCTCAGGGTAAATCGCAAGCCAGCTGATGTTTTCAATCATCTCGAATCTCTCAGTTCAGTCTGGTCAGTTCAGCTTGGAAATGGCGACATGCTTGAGCAGTTCCGCCACAGAGCTATCCATCACATCGGTAAAGGGGCGTGGATACAAGCCCATGGCAAGAACGGCAATCGCCAACAAGGCCATCACCAGGAACTCACGGCTATTGATGTCTGTCAGGGCCTTGACATGGTCGTTGCCTACGGGACCCAAATAGACACGCTTGAACATCCAGAGCGTGTAAGCAGCCCCAAAAATCAAGGCAGTTGCGGCCGCAAGACCAATCCAGAAATTAGCTTTCACAGCGCCCAGGATCACCATCCATTCGCCCACAAAACCAGCCGTACCAGGCAAGCCACAGTTCGCCATTGCAAACAACAAAGCGAACGCCGTGAAGTTGGGCATGGTGTTGACCACCCCACCGTAGGCGGCAATCTCACGAGAGTGGACGCGATCGTAAAGCACACCAATCGACAGGAACATGGCACCGGACACAAAACCGTGCGCAATCATCTGGACCAGACCGCCCGAGACGCCCAAATCATTGAAGATAAAGAAACCCAAGGTCACGAAACCCATGTGGGCCACCGATGAATACGCCACCAGCTTCTTCATGTCTTTCTGAACCATGGCCACTAAACCGACGTAAATCACGGCGACCAGTGACAGTGCAATCATCAACCAGGCCCATTCACGCGCAGCGTCGGGAGCAATCGGCATGGAGAAGCGCAGGAAACCATAAGCGCCCAGTTTCAGCATGATGGCTGCCAGAACCGCCGAGCCTCCCGTAGGGGCCTCAACGTGAACGTCAGGCAACCAGGTATGCACAGGCCACATGGGGACTTTCACCGCAAAGGCCGCAAAGAATGCAAAGAAAAGCAGAGTTTGTGCTGTCGCACTCAGGGGCAACTGGTGCCATGTCGCAATGTCAAAACTTCCACCGGCTTGGTTGTAGAGAAAGATCAACGCGATCAGCATCAACAACGATCCGAGCAAGGTGTACAAGAAGAATTTGAAGGCTGCATAAATCTTGTTCGGCCCCCCCCAAATACCAATAATCAGGTACATGGGAATCAAAGTGGCTTCGAAAAAGACATAAAACAGCATGCCATCCAGTGCACTGAACACACCGATCATCAATCCCGACAGGATCAAAAAGGCGCCCATATACTGGTTGACGCGCTCTGTGATCGACTCCCAGGAAGCGATCACCACGATCACGGTAATAAAGGCCGTCAAGGGAACAAACCAGAAAGAAATTCCGTCGACACCCAGGTGATAGTGCACATTGAACCGGTCAATCCAAGCACTCTTCTCCACAAACTGCATTACCGCCGTACCCAGCTGAAAGCCTTCATACATTGGCAAGGTGACCGCCAGGCCCACCAATGCACCGACCAGTGCGAACCACCGCACAGCACGTGCCTGCTCATCCCGCCCCAAAGCGAGCAGCAGAACGCCAAAGGCGATAGGCGTCCAAATTGCAAGACTCAACAGACCCATTTTTCTTCTTCTCCTACTTGTTGAGCCAAACGAAGTATGTCATGAGCGCGAAGACGCCCAAGATCATGACCAGTGCATAGTGGAAGACAAAACCGGACTGGAACCAGCGCACCAGACCAGCGATTCGACCAACGAGCTTCCAAGAACCGTTGACCAATACACCATCGATCATCGCTTGATCTCCGACCTTCCAGAGACCCGTCCCCAAAGCACGTGCCCCACGGGCAAGGATGTTCTCATTGATCCAATCGAGGTAGTACTTGTTTTCCAACAAGGTGTGAATAGGTTGAACCGTGCGCTTGATTGCAGCAGGCAGTGCAGGGTTGACCATATACATATAGTAAGAAGTGACAACCCCTCCCAGAGCCAACCAGAACGGTGCCGTCTGCAAACCATGCAAGGCCATGCCCACGGGACCATGGAATATCTCCGCCAGCTTGGCCATTGCCGGGTGACGGGCAGCATCGACAAAGATAACGTCCTTAAAGAAATCCCCGAAAAGCATCGGTTGGATAAAAAGAAATCCAACCACAACAGAAGGAATTGCCAGGAGAACCAATGGCACTGTCACGACCCAAGGGGATTCATGGGGGTCATGATGCTCGTCGTGACCATGGTGATCGCCATGGTGGGCATCCGGATTCTGGTCAAAACGCTCCTTGCCATGAAAGACCAGGAAGTACATACGGAATGAATAGAAGGCCGTAATAAAAACACCCGCCAAAACAGCGAAGTGAGCAAACCCCGCTGCCGGCAACTGGCTGAAATGGACGGCCTCAATAATGCTGTCCTTGGAATAAAACCCTGAAAACAGAGGAGTCCCAATGAGCGCCAAAGAGCCCAACAGAGAAGTTATCCATGTGATAGGCATATACTTTCGTACGCCACCCATCCAACGAATATCCTGGTTATGGTGCATGCCCATGATGACCGAGCCAGCACCAAGGAACAACAAAGCCTTGAAGAAAGCATGGGTCATCAGGTGAAAGACAGCTACAGAATATGCAGAAGCTCCCAGCGCAACCGTCATATAGCCCAGCTGCGACAAGGTGGAATAAGCAACAACGCGCTTGATGTCATTCTGGATAATCCCGAGAAAACCCATAAAAAGCGCTGTAATAGAACCAATCACCAGAATGAAGTTCAACGCGGTATCAGACAACTCAAACAGGGGTGACATGCGTGCCACCATGAAAATGCCAGCGGTCACCATGGTAGCGGCGTGGATGAGCGCAGAGATTGGCGTAGGACCTTCCATGGAATCTGGCAACCAGACATGCAAAGGGAATTGAGCACTTTTACCCATTGCACCAATGAAAAGACAAATACAAACCACAGTGATCAACATCCAATCCGTACCAGGAAAGGACAAACCACTGATCTCCGTCGTCTTGGCAAAAATCTCACCGTAATTCAACGTGCCAGCATAAGCTGCAATCAAACCAATACCCAGGATGAAACCAAAGTCACCCACACGATTGACCAAAAAGGCCTTCATGTTCGCAAAAATGGCTGAAGGCTTATTAAACCAAAAGCCGATCAGCAAGTAGGACACCAGACCTACAGCTTCCCAACCAAAGAAAAGCTGCAACAGGTTATTGCTCATGACCAACATGAGCATCGAGAAAGTGAACAGGGAGATATAAGCAAAGAAGCGGTTGTAGCCATCGTCTTCTTCCATATAACCAATGGTGTAAATATGCACCATCAGAGAAACGAAAGTCACTACCACCATCATCATGGCAGTCAAGCTGTCTACCAAGAAGCCCACTTCCATTTTGAGGTCACCGACGACCATCCAGGTGTACAGAGTCTCGTTGAAGCGCGCGCCATCCAAGGCCACAGACTTGAGAGTCAGGACCGACAGGACCAGAGACACAAAGACGCCGAGAATCGTCAGACTATGGCTCAGACGGCGGCCGATCCAGTTACCACCGAATTTGGTACCAAAAATACCCGCCAGTAGAGCGCCCGCAAGGGGTGCCAATGGAACAGCCAGGAGCGTTGAAGCAGAAAGGGTTTGACTCATTCTTGAGAACCTTGGGAGTACGGGTGAATCAACCCTTGAGGGTATTGAGATCTTCCGCGTTGATGCTTGACTTGTTACGGAACAAGAGCACCAAAATGGCCAGACCGATGGCCGATTCGGCCGCTGCCACAGTCAATATAAAGAAAACGAACACCTGCCCATGCATATCTCCCAAATAGTGGGAGAAAGCAACAAAGTTCATATTTACAGCCAGCAACATCAGTTCAATCGCCATCAACAGTACGATCAAATTTTTGCGATTCAGGAAGATACCAATCACAGCCAAGGCAAACAGCATGGCCCCCAGTGAAAGAAAATGCCCTAATGTCAGGATCATGCTTTTTTCTCCTGGCTGACCATGTCTTCAGCCGATAACGGCGCTGGTTTTTGGGTTACAGCCACCTTGACGATCTTCAGCCGATCACGTGCACGGACACGCACCTGCTCAGATACATTGATGGCCTTGCTATCCTTGCGTTGGCGGAGTGTCAAAGCAATCGCAGCGATCATCGCTACCAATAGAATGACCGCCGCAATTTCGACAGGGTATAGATATTCGGTGTACAAAAGTCGACCCAATGCTTTGGCATTGGAGTAGGGAATAGCATGACCGGTAGCATCCAGAGCCAGTGCCACGGCTTTGGGCTCATCCATACCGCGGAATCCACCCATGAGAACAGCGGCCATCTCCAAGGCAATCAAAGCGCCCACAGTCGCGGCCAAGGGAAAATGCTTCCAAAATCCTTTGCGTACTTTATCGATATGGATGTCCAGCATCATCACCACAAAAAGGAAGAGCACCATAACCGCCCCGAGATATACGAGAACAAGTACGATGGCAAGAAACTCCGCCTTGAGCAACAACCATACAGCCGCAGCCTGAGAAAAAGCAAGAATGAGGAAAAGTACCGCATGCACGGGATTGCGTGCGGTAATGACCCGGAAAGCTGCAAAGAGCAGTACAACCGAGAAGAGATAGAAGAAACCAGTCTTGGCGTCCATGAATCGGTTCTTTATAGAAGGTCTGACAGGTTTAGACTGAAGTTGTTTTAACGGTACTTGGCGTCTGCAGCCTTGGCTGCTGCAATTTCACCTTCGTACTTATCACCAACAGCCAGAAGCATGTCCTTGGTGAAATAAAGATCACCCCTCTTTTCACCGTGGTACTCAAAAATATGGGTCTCCACAATCGAATCAACCGGGCAGCTTTCCTCACAGAATCCACAGAAGATGCATTTCGTCAAGTCGATGTCGTAGCGTGTGGTCCGACGTGAACCATCCTCGCGAACATCAGACTCGATGGTGATTGCCATTGCAGGACAAACGGCTTCACAGAGTTTGCACGCAATACAACGCTCTTCACCGTTGTCATACCGACGCAAAGCATGCAGACCTCGAAAACGAGGTGACAAGGGAGTCTTTTCTTCAGGAAACTGTACGGTCACTTTACGCCGAAACGCATAACGACCTGTCAGAGCCATGCCTTTGAACAGTTCCACGAGCATAAAGCTCTTGAAAAAATCCTTGATAGAAAAAGGGGCAGTAGCAACAGCAATAGTCATGGATATCTCCGCTTATTTCCAGATATTCCAGGGCGAAAGCAGCCACCCACCCACAATGAGCAAATACACCAAGGTGACAGGAATGAAAATTTTCCAACCCAAACGCATAATCTGGTCGTAACGAAACCGAGGAAAGGTGGCTCGAATCCAGATAAACATGGAAACCACAACAAATGTTTTCACACCCAACCAGATCCAGCCAGGAACCCAATTCAGGAAGGCATGATCAATCGGTGAGAGCCAGCCTCCCAGAAACATCAAGGCAGCCAAAATAGAAACCAACCACATGCTGGCATATTCAGCCAAGAAAAAGATGGCAAAACCCATGCCTGAGTATTCCACCATATGCCCTGCAACGATTTCAGCCTCTCCTTCGACAACGTCAAAAGGATGGCGATTGGTTTCAGCAACACCGGAAATCAGGTAGACCAAGAAAATGGGAAGCAATGGCAACCAATTCCAGGACAGAAAGGTCAATCCATTCGAAGCGGCTACACCACGGGATTGACTCATCACAATATCTGTCAGATTCATACTGCCAGACACCATAATGACCACCAGGAAACAGAAGCCCATGGCAATTTCGTAACTCACCATCTGGGCTGAAGCACGCAAAGCACCTAAAAATGCATACTTCGAGTTTGATGCCCAGCCCGCAATGATCACACCATACACTTCAATGGAGGTGATCGCCATGACCAGAAGCAAACCTGCATTCACATTCGCCAAGACAATATCCGGTCCAAACGGAATCGCCACCCAGGCCGCCAGTGCCGGCATGATGGCCATGACAGGCCCTAAAACAAACAAGCCTTTACTGGCAGCACTGGGTTGAATGATTTCCTTGGTCAACAACTTCAATGCGTCCGCAATGGGCTGGAGCAATCCGAAAGGACCCACCCGGTTGGGGCCGTGCCGAACCTGGATAAAGCCGAGCAGCTTACGCTCCCACAAAGTGAGATAGGCCACGGCGCCCATCAAAGGCGCCAGAATAAGCACTATCTTCAGCAGGATCCAGAGAACAGGCCAAGCAATATCTGTCCATAAAGCAAAGGCAAAAAGACCCAAACCTGCGTTGTAAATCGTGTCAATCATGCTCCAACCTCCTCGCATGTCTGACGAGCATCTGCGGTCAGCTGGAGCGAAGTCGAACGACGCACCAAACCATCCAGGCGGTAAATGCTAGCGACAACAGGTTCAGACAAGGCTGTCTCAATGGCAGGAATGTGATTCACCACATTACTTAACCGCGCCAGATCGACAGAAGCGGGGACCCCAGAAGAAGTACGGGTCGCTTGTGCCAACACATCCTGGGATGTCGAAAAGTCGAATCCTTGAATTTCCAAAAGGTTCGCGAGCACACGCAACACTTTCCACGCAGGACGTGTTTCTGCAAGCGGTCGCACAACCGCATGAAAACTCTGCAAACGCCCTTCTGCATTCACAAAACTGCCTGAAGTTTCTGTGAAGGGGGCAATAGGGAGCAGAACATCACTGAAGGCCATATTCGCTTTGAATGGGCTCAAGGTAACCACCATTTCTGCCCGCTCCAGAGCCTCAGCCACTTTGTCACCCGCAGCAGAATCATATACAGGCTCTGTATTCAAGAGAACCAATGCTTTCAGCCCTCCCGAGAGAATCTGCGCAGCGTTCAAGCCTTTACTAGATGGAAGTGCACCGACAAATTGGGCACCGACTGTATTGGCGGCCTCGGTCAAATAACCCACGGTAGCGCCTGTATGTTCACCGATCCAGTTAGCAAGCGCCAACAAGCGAGTAGCTTGACCGTGGTGTGCTGCGGCATTCCCCAACAAAATCGCTTTGCGCTCTCCACCCAGCAACGAAAGCGCAACCGCTTTTGCTGTCTCATCAATCGCGGCGGAATCCTCGGGCGCAACGATACCTTTCTCCAACGCGATCGCTGCAGCGATAGAGGCCAAGGCACCATACCATCCGGTGAATGGCTGAACCAAAGTGCGTTTGATGGGCATCGCCCAGTCGCGTACCTGGGAGTCAATCACATTGATTTGAGCACCTTGACGAGCAGCCTGGCGAATACGCTGGGCAAACAAGGGATGGTCTTTACGCAGGTTAGAACCGACGACCAATACACGTTGCAGCCGCGACAACGATGCGATCGATGTCCCCAACCAACGGATACCTTCGGACGCTGGAAACTCTGCGTTGCGCAGGCGATAGTCGATGTTGTCGCTACCCAACCCACGGACCAAAGCGCCCGCCAAATACAACTCTTCGAGCGTACTGTGTGGGCTGACCAAAGCACCAATACTGGCAGCACCGTGGCTGGCCTTGATACCCTGGAGGCCATTGGCAACATATTCCAATGCCGTTTGCCAATCCACAGTCTGCCAGACCCCCCCTTGCTTCAGCATAGGCTGCGTCAAGCGCTCATCGCTGTTCAAGGATTCGTAGGAAAAGCGATCGCGATCCGCAATCCAGCACTCGTTGACTTCTTCATTCTCCAAGGGAACCACGCGCATGACCTTGTGGTTTTTCACTTGAACAATCAAGTTTGCACCCGTGGAATCATGGGGACTGACAGAACGTCGGCGTGACAACTCCCATGTCCGGGCGCTATAGCGAAAAGGCTTGCTGGTCAAAGCCCCAACAGGACAGATATCGATCATGTTTCCTGACAATTCAGAATCAATCGTATCGCCTGTCACCGTCGTAATTTCGGAGTGCTCGCCCCGGTGGATCATCCCCAGTTCCATCACACCGGCAACTTCCTGACCGAAACGAACACAGCGTGTGCAGTGGATGCAACGGCTCATTTCCTCCATGGAAATCAATGGGCCAACATCTTTATGGAAAACAACACGCTTTTCTTCCTCGTAGCGTGAAGAAGAACCGCCGTAACCTACAGCAAGGTCTTGCAGTTGACATTCCCCACCTTGATCACAAATGGGGCAATCCAGAGGATGGTTGATCAGCAAGAACTCCATGACCGACTGTTGGGCCTTGATGGCTTTATCGCTCTTGGTTCTCACGACCATGCCTTGCGTTACTGGCGTAGCACAGGCAGGCATCGGCTTGGGGGCCTTTTCGATATCCACAAGACACATGCGGCAATTCGCAGCAATCGAAAGCTTCTTGTGGTAACAAAAATGCGGGATGTAAGTACCTGCTTTTTCGGCAGCATGCATCACCATGCAACCTTCAGCAACTTCCACCTTCTGACCGTCCAGTTCAATTTCAACCATATGTTTTTCTCGTGATCAGGCAGAGGCCGAAGTTTGCCCGGCATTGTTTTTGATCAATGCCTCAAACTCAGGACGGAAGTGCTTGAGCATGGCACGCACCGGCATTGCCGCTGCGTCACCCAGAGCGCAAATAGTACGCCCCTGAATGTTATCGGCCACCGAATTCAGCAAGTCCAAATCGCCATTGCGACCTTTGCCGTGCTCAATACGATCAATCACTCGCCACATCCATCCGGTACCCTCACGGC
>JAQUDN010000167.1 GCA_028685665.1 Burkholderiaceae bacterium
AGGCCTCGCTGGACGACTGGCAGACCATGATCGACACCAACTGCACGGGTCTGGTGCAGGTTACCCGGGCGCTGCTACCGGGCATGGTGGAGCGCAACCGGGGCCATGTGTTCAACCTGGGCTCGACGGCGGGCACCTGGCCGTATGCCGGCGGCAATGTCTACGGCGCCACCAAGGCCTTCGTGCGCCAGTTCAGCCTGAACCTGCGCGCCGACCTGGCGGGCAAGGCGATTCGCGTGACCGACATCGAGCCCGGCCTGTGCGGCGGCACCGAGTTTTCCGCCGTGCGCTTCCACGGCGACACCGACAAGGCCGCCAAGGTCTACCAGGACGTGCAGCCGCTCACCGCCGAGGACATTGCCGACACCCTTTACTGGATCGCCACCCGCCCCGCGCACGTCAACATCAACACCATCGAAATGATGCCCGTGGCGCAGTCGTTTGCCGGGCTGTCGGTGCACCGGGGCTGATCCGCCCCTTTTCTTTCCCCCTCTTTGGAGCCTCCCATGTCCACCACCTGGAAATTCGAAACCCAATCCGTCCACGCCGGCTACAGCCCGGACCCGACCACCAAGGCCGTGGCCGTGCCCATCTACCAGACCGCCGCCTACGCCTTCGACAGCGCCCAGCACGGGGCCGACCTGTTCGACCTGAAGGTGCCGGGCAACATCTACACGCGGATCATGAACCCGACCACCGATGTGCTGGAAAAGCGCGTCGCGGCCCTGGAAGGCGGGATTGCGGCCCTGGCCCTGGCCTCGGGCCAGGCGGCGGTGACCTACGCCATCCAGACCATCGCCGAGGCGGGCGACAACATCGTGAGCGCCACGGCGCTCTATGGCGGCACCTACAACCTGTTTGCGCACACCCTGCCGCAGTACGGCATCACCGCCCGGTTTGCCGACCACCGCGACCCGGCCAGCTTCGAGGCCCTGATCGACGCGCGCACCAAGGCGGTGTATGTGGAGTCGGTGGGCAACCCTGCCGGCAACGTGACCGACATCGCCCGCATCGCCGAGATCGCGCACCGCCACGGCGTGCCGCTGATCGTGGACAACACCGTCGCCACCCCCTACCTGCTGCGCCCCTTCGAGCATGGCGCGGACATCGTGGTGCATTCGCTCACCAAGTACCTGGGCGGCCACGGCACCAGCATTGGCGGCGCCATCGTCGATTCGGGCAAGTTCCCCTGGGCCGAGCACAAGGAGCGCTTCCCGCGCCTGAACCAGCCCGACCCCAGCTACCACGGCGTGGTCTACACCGAGGCCCTGGGCCCGGCGGCCTACATCGGCCGTGCCCGGGTGGTGCCGCTGCGCAATATGGGCGCGGCGCTGTCGCCCTTCAATGCCTTCCTGATCCTGCAAGGCATCGAGACCCTGGCGCTGCGCATGGACCGCATCAACGACAACACCCTGGCCGTGGCGCAGTTCCTGCAGCAACACCCCAAGGTGGGCTGGGTGAATTACGCCGGCCTGGCCGACAACGCCGACCACGCGCTGGCGCAGAAATACCTGGGCGGCAAGGCCTCGGGCCTGCTGACCTTTGGCGTGAAGGCTGCCGACGGCGATGGCCGCGCCGCTGGCGCACGCTTTCTGGACGCCCTGCAATTGTTCACCCGCCTGGTGAACATCGGCGATGCCAAGTCGCTGGCCACCCACCCCGCCTCCACCACCCACCGCCAGCTCTCGCCCGAGGAACTGGCCAAGACCGGCGTGGGCGTGGACACCGTGCGCCTGTGCGTGGGCATCGAGCACATCGACGACCTGCGCGCCGACCTGGTCCAGGCGCTGGACGCGGTCTGATGGCACGGCCTTGCCGCTCCGTGCGGCAAGGCGGCCGGCATATTGCGCATGAAACCAGGGCCCAGCGCCCTAGATTCGAGCAGTAGCCGCTATCAAAATAAAAGCAACCTTTTTTCCACCTGACGGAGCCACCATGTCCCAGCCCCCCACGCCCCTGCCCGATGCGGCCCTCGACCAGCTGTTCCGCGCGGCCCGCACCGCCCACGCCTTCACGCCCGAGCCGGTGTCCGACGCCACGCTGCAGCAGCTGTACGAATTGTTGAAATGGGGCCCCACGGCCTTCAATGCCCAGCCGGCCCGCTATGTCTTCGTGCGCAGCCCCGAGGCCAAGGCCCGGCTGCGCCCCGCGCTGTCCTCGGGCAATGTGGCGCAAACCGACGCCGCCGCCGTGGCGGTCATCATTGCCCAGGACACCCGGTTTTACGAACATCTGCCGGAGCAGTTCCCGGCCTACGACGCCAAGCCCCTGTTCGAGGCCCAGCCCGCGCTGGCCGAGGCCACGGCCTTTCGCAACAGCAGCCTGCAAGGGGCCTACCTGATCCTGGCCGCCCGGGCGCTGGGCCTGGATGCCGGGGCCCAGTCGGGCTTCAACCCCCAGGCCGTGAACGAGGCCTTCTTTCCGGACGGGCGCTACCGGGCCAACTTCATCGTCAACCTGGGCGTGGCCGACCCGCGCGGCACCCACCCGCGCGGCCCCCGCCTGGGCTTCGACGAGGTCGCGCAGATCGTGTGAGGCCGCAGGCGCCCGGCTCGCGCGGGGCGGCTGAGAGCCTGTTCAGGGCCTTACCCGTGCTGCGGCGCGGGCCGCACCAGGAAGCGGTGGCTCAGCCAGGCCCCCAGGCCGCACAGCAGCATCACCAGGGCCAGGGGCTGGCCTGTGCCGTTGTGCAGGGCGCCCACCAGGGCGCCGGCCAGGGTGGCCAAGGCAAACGCCAGCGAGCCGTTGAGCGCGGCGGCCGTGCCGGCCATCTGCCCGTGGGTGGCCAGGGCGGCGGCATTGGCGTTGGGGCCCACCATGCCCACGCTGGCAATGAAGACGAAAAAGCCCACGGCAAACCAGGTCAGCGAGATCCAGCCGGCCAGCGCCATCACCGACAGGAACAGGCTGGACAGCAGCGGCACCCACAGCGCCCGGCGCAGGAGCGTGGTGGGCGGTGATTTTTTCAGCAACTGGGCATTGATCTGGCTGCAGGCGATCAGGCCAAAGGCATTGGCGCCGAAGAACCAGCCATATTGGCGCGGCGACAGTTCGTACAGGTGGATCAGGATGAAGGGGGAGCCGGCGATGTAGGCAAACATGCCTGCCCGCACCAGGCCCCCACTGAGCGCAAAGCCCAGGTAGCTGCGGTTGCCCAGCAGGCCGGCGTAGTTGCCCATGACCGTGCCCAGGCGCAGCGGGGGCTCGTGCTCGGTGGCGTGCGATTCGCCCAGGCCCCAGGCCACGAAGGCCAGGCAGAGCAGGCCGAACCCGGTCAGCACCCAGAAAATCGCGCGCCAGCCCCAGCCTTCGAGCAGCCAGCCGCCCACCAGCGGGGCCAGGATGGGCGCCAGCCCCATGACCAGCATCAGCAGCGAGAACACCCGGGCCGAGTCGCGTGCGCCCATGCGGTCGCGCACGATGGCGCTGGGCACCACGATGCCGGCGCAGCCCCCCATGGCCTGCAGAAAGCGCCAGACGCACAGCGCATCCACGCTCTCGGCCAGCGCGCAGCCCACCGAGGCCACGGTGTAGAGCGCAAAGCCCAGGTACAGCGGGGGCTTGCGGCCAAAGCGGTCGCTTAAGGGGCCGTACAGCAGCTGGCCCAGGGCCAGCCCGATGAAAAACGTGGCCAACGTGAACTCGATGCTGCCCGGGGCGCCGTTCAGGGACTTTTCCATCTGCGGAAAGCCGGGCAGGTACATGTCGATGGACAGCGGCGCCACGGCCGTCAGAAAACCGAGCAGCATGACCCACCGCGTGAAGCCTGTGCCCTGGGGCGTGGGGGTGGGCGGGGGCAGCGAAGCGGCGGGGGACGAGGGCGGTTGCACAGGCGGCTCCAAGGGGACGGTGGACAGGCGGGCCGGGGAAGGGCGGGCCCAGGGGGATGGGAGATTCTAGGCGCCAAGGTCCATGGAGCTTGTGCAATTTGCTATGAATACTGGAGCGATTCCAGGCAGGGCAGGCGAGAGCCGAGGGGCCGGCATAGGCGGTTTGCGTCTGAGCTTCTGCGCTTTCAGGGAGCGCATAGGCGTATCTGATCTGCTTCGTTCACGCCGGGCCGGGTGTTTCCTACAGTGGCTGGGCCCCTTTCTTCACGAGGAAACCCGATGACGACACCCACACCCCTTGCTTCGATCCTCCCCGCGGACACCGACCCGCCCGGTCTGCCCCGCCGCCGTTTTCTGGGCCAGGCGGGGGCCGGGCTGGCCGGCATCGCGGGCCGCCTGGGCGGGGCCGGCGGCCTGCTCACCGCCGCGGGCGGTGCGGCGGCCCAGGCGGCGGGGGCGCCCGCCTCGTCCTACGACGAAGCCTTCCGCGAGCGGGCCCGCAAGCTGCGGGTGGACCTGGCCCAGGCCCAGGCCCGGCAGAGCGTGCCGCCGCACCCCACCAACGGCGATGAGCACCTCTACCCCCACAAGATCGGCTCCGACACCCGCGCCTTGCCCCACAACGCCCATGGCGAGGTGGACTTGGAGGCCTGGAAGATCGCCTCGGCGGCCTTTGCCTCGCGCGAGCCCGCCGATTTCGAAAAAATTCCGCTGGGCGGCACGCGCAAGCTGCTCAACCCCGTGGGCACCCTGGCGGTCAGCCTGCAGGGCCTGAATGCCTCGCAATTTGCCCTGCCACCGGCCCCTGCGTTGGCCAGCGCCGCGCGCGGCAGCGAGGCCATCGAAGCCTATTGGGTGGCGCTGCTGCGCGATGTGCCCTTCAGCGAATTCCAGGACGACACCCGCCACCCAGAGGTGCTGGCCGCCGCCGACGAGCTGAGCCGCGCCCCCGATTTCGAGGGCCCCAAGGTCCAGGGCCGCGTCACCCCGCAAACCCTGTTCCGGGGGGCGGTCTGGTATGTGGACGCAGCCGATGCCAGCGGGCGCACGGGGCGCTGGGTGACGCCGCCCGGTGTGACCTCCGGCCCCTATATCTCCCAACTGCTGTACCGCGATGTGCCGCTGGGCCCGCAGCGCCTGAGCGCCAAGATCCGCACCTACACGCCCCAGAGCGAGTTCCTCAAGGACTACGGCGAATGGCTGGCGATCCAGAACGGCCAGGCCCCCCAGGCCCGCGCCATCCTCGACCCGACCGAGCGCTACATCGCCACCACCCGTGACCTGGCCGCCTACGCCCATGCCCCCGCCGCCTTCACCTTCATCGGCAATCAGCTGCTCGGTTCGGCGGCTTCGGGCCTGTTTGCGCCGGGACAGTCCACGCTGGCCCTGTCCAACCCCTACCTGCGCTCCAAGACCCAGGGCGGGGCCTCGGGCACGTTTGGCGGCACCTACTTTCAGTCGATCCTGTCTTTGGCGGCTTCGCTGGGCATCCGCATCAATTACTACCAGAAGTGGTACGAGCAGCGCATCCTGCGCCCCGAGGCCTTTGGCGGCCTGGTGCACAACCGCCTGGCGCGCCGCGTGGGCGACTACCCGCTGCACGAGGCGTTTCTGGGCTCCCAGGCCCTGGAACGCAGCCGGGCCCGCAACGGCAGCTTTCTGCTGCCCCAGGTCTATCCCGAGGGGGCGCCCATCCATTCGTCCTATCCCGGCGGGGCGGCCATCACGGGCGCGGTGATCGCCACGCTGCTCAAGGCCTTCTACAACGAGGACCTGGTCTTGGCGAACCCCGTGCAGCCCGACCCGAACGACCCCACCCGGCTGGTTCCCTACCAGGGCCCGGCGCTCACCCTGGGGGGTGAGCTGAACAAGCTGGCCCTCAATTACGGTTCGGGCCGCACCGCCGCCGGCATCCACTGGCGCTCCGACGCGGCCGCCTCCTACGCCCAGGGCGAGGCCCTGGTGATCAGCCTGCTGCGCGAGCAAGTCCAGACCTTCCGCGAGCCCTTTGAGGGCTTCCGCTTCACCCGTTTCGATGGCACGCGGGTGACTGTCTGAGCCCCGCTTCGCCCCGGGGGCGTGCCGGGGCGAAGGGCGGGTTTTGAGGATCAAAACCGGCTCCAGCGCTTACGGGGTAAGCGCTGTGTGCTATCAAAAAAATATATCCTGCGGGATGGGGAGGTGGGGCCGGTGGCTGTCTTGTCTCGGGGAAGGGGGGCTTTGTGGCGGGGCTGACACCCGCAATCGGCTCTCCTGAACAGAAAAACCCGTTCAGCGGCCCGTGATCACCCGGCAACCGTCTCCGCGATGAGCACATCGGCCGGGATGCCCAGGCTCTGGTGCAATCTGCGGATCATGGCCAGCGTCAACGGGCGCTTGCGGTTCAGGACTTCGTAGACGCGGTTGCTCTTGCCAATGAGCGGCTCAAGATCTTTGACGGACAGACCGCTCTGGTCCATCCGGAATTTGATGGCTTCCACCGGATCAGGCGCGGTGATAGGGACGTGCCTGGCCTCGTAGGCTTGCACCAGCGAGGCCAGGATGTCCAGGCGATCCCCCTCCGGCGTGCCCAGATCAGGGTCGGACTCCATCAAGGCCGAAATCTCTTGGAGAGTGGCCTTGTAGTCAGCTTCGGTGTGGATAGGGCGGATGTCCATGTTTTCCTCCGTGGCCGGTCAGGCCGAATCGATGGTTTCTGCGTCCACCGCGTCGTATTCCTTGTGGGTGCCGACAAACTTCACGTAGACGATCTGTAACTTGTACGCAATGGCCACGATCAGCCGGTAGTCATTGCCTTTGATGTTGAAGACCACGCGACGGTTCTTCAGCACGCTGGCGCTGCGGTGTTGCGCCTTGATGTCAGCGGGCTGGGTCCAGGTCGCACTCGTGGCTTCCTCGAACCAAGCTTTCAGCGGCTGCTCGGCGTCGGGAAAGCGCTCCCAGAAGGCCCGAAGGGTAGACACGGCAATCACTCGCATAGGTCGAAGTGTAGTCCCAAAATGGGACT
>JAQUDN010000168.1 GCA_028685665.1 Burkholderiaceae bacterium
TCAGCGTCTGCAGCAGCGCGTAGTGGGTGCCCCACACCGGGCCGCCCTCGGCCGCCGGCGTCACCGCGCCCAGGCCGTAGGCAAAAAAGCGCAGGGGCCGCTGGGCGGCAATGCCCGAATCCAGTTGGCGCACCGCACCAGCGGCGGCATTGCGGGGGTTGACAAAGGTTTTGTCGCCGCGCTCGCGTTGGCGCTCGTTGAGCGCATCGAAGTCGGCACGGGCCATATAGACCTCGCCGCGCACTTCGAGCAGGGGCGGCACGCCCGGTGGCAACACCAGGGGGATCTGGCGCAGGGTGCGGATGTTGTGCGTGACCTCCTCGCCCACTTCCCCATCGCCCCGCGTGGCGGCCTGGACCAGGCGGCCCCTTTCGTAGCGCAGGCTCATGGCCAGGCCATCGAACTTGGGTTCGGCCACGTACTCGACAGGCGGATCGGACTCGGCCAGGCCCAGTTCGCGGCGCACCCGGGCGTCAAAGGCCTGGGCACCGCTGGCCTCGGTATCGGTCTCGGTGCGGATGCTCAGCATCGGCACGGCATGGCGCACCGGCGCCAGGCCCTGCATGACCGCCCCCAGCACGCGCTGGGTGGGGGAGTCGGGCGTCACCAGCGCGGGATGCTGCGCTTCCAGGGCCTGCAAGGCCTGGTAGGCGCGGTCGTACTCGGCATCGGGTACTTCGGGCGCATCGAGCACGTAGTACTGCTGCGCCCAGCGGTGCAGCTGGGTGCGCAACGCTTCTATTTCGATAGCAACATCCGCAGGAGCTTCTTGGTCTGGAGCCGAAAAAAGATCCAAGTTCTCGGTCATTCAGCCCCCGGGCTCAGCTGAACAGGCGGCGCGCCAGGACCGAGCCGGCCGACAGATCACGGCTGTCCAGGTGGTCGTAGAGCAGTTCCAGGTCGGCAAAGATCGGGTCCATGGCGCTGATGGGCAGGGGCTGGCCGTTCTGGTCGCACAGCACGCCGTCCATGGCCTCGCAAAGGCTGGCCGCGGCGTCGCGCAGCCGCACCAAGGGCTGCTCGGTGCGCGGAACATGGGGCACATCCAGGCTCAGGGTCAGGTCGCGCAGGGCCGACTGGTCCAGGTCGTCGGCGAGCGCCGCCTGGGTGTCAAAGCCCATGGTCAGCAAAGGCGGCTGTCCAGGCGTGCTGGAAGGCAGAACCAGGCGTCCGGGCATGGCGCCGGGCACAAAGCCCAGGCGGGCCGCGTTCTGCTGCAGGTAGCCGGGGCTCCAGGCTGCCTGGCGTGCGCGCAACATGAACGAGAGCTGGGCATCGTGGTCGCCCGCGAACTGGTCCAGCTCGCGGGCGCGCGCCACCTCATGGCGCATGTCCGGAAAATCCGGGGCGGCGTTGATGGCATCGGCGAACGCCTGCACCTTGTGCACGAATTCGGAAAACTCGATCTCGCTGAGCGCCCCCATGCGGTTGGCCATCTGCACACCGGCATGGAAGCTCTGGTAGTGCTGGCCCACGGCAGGCATTTCCCAATGCTGGGTGGCCTGGTTCAGGCCCTCAATGGCAAAGGGCTTGCTGCCCACGCGGCGCGTGGGGGGCAAGGCGGCCAGGGCGGCCTCGCCGCTCACAGGGCTTTCGGTCAGCAAGGTGGCGATGACGTCAATCAGGGGGTCGAGCCCGGAGCGGCGTTCCAGCACGGGCGGGGGCACCGGCAAATCCAGGGCATCCTGGACATCGACCCGGTGCATGGTCGGCACCGCATCGGGCTCGGGCGGCGGGGCCCCCTCCGCGGCAGGCGCAGACGCGACCGTCTCGAAGGCAGGATCCAGGCGCACCGCAGTATCGGCGGCCGGTTCGGCGTCCAGCTCGGGGGGAAGCGCCCGCTTGGGGGCATTGCGGCGCGAAGACCAGGCGTTGTAGGCCACGATCAGGGCCAGGATCAGGCCACCGATGATGGCCAGGCTGATTTGCAATGTGCTCATGGGAATAGGAAAAGAAAATTGTTCATGCGTCGGCCATGGAAAGGGCCGACTCCATGTCCACCGCCACGATGCGCGAGACCCCCTGCTCCTGCATGGTCACGCCAATCAATTGCTCCGCCATTTCCATGGCGATCTTGTTGTGGCTGATGAACAGAAACTGGGTGCTTTGGCTCATGCTCGACACCAGTTTCGCATAGCGCTCGGTGTTGGCATCGTCCAGAGGGGCATCCACCTCGTCCAGCAAGCAGAACGGCGCGGGGTTGAGTTGGAAAATCGCGAACACCAGGGCAATCGCCGTCAGGGCTTTTTCGCCCCCCGACAGCAGGTGGATGGTCTGGTTCTTCTTGCCCGGGGGCTGGGCCATCACCTGCACCCCGGAGTCCAGGATTTCATCGCCGGTGATGATCAGGCGGGCCTGGCCGCCGCCAAACAGCTCGGGGAACATGCGCCCGAAATGCCCGTTGACGGTGTCGAAGGTGCCCGAAAGCAACTGCCGTGTTTCGCCGTCGATCTTGCGGATCGCGTCTTCGAGCGTGGTCATGGCCTCGGTCAGGTCGGCGGTCTGGGCGTCGAGGAAGGCCTTGCGCTCGCGGGCCAGGCGCAGTTCGTCCAGCGCGGCCAGGTTGACCGCCCCCAAGGCAGCAATCTCGCGGTGCAGCCGGTCAATCTCGCCTTGCAGGCCGGCCACGCGCACCGCGCCTTCCGCAATCGAGCGGGCCACCGCCTCCAGATCGGCCTGGGCCTCGCTCAACAGCGTGTTGTATTGCTCCAGCCCCAATCGCGCGGCTTGTTCCTTGAGCTGGAACTCGGTGATCCGGGCGCGCAGCGGATCGAGGGCGCGTTCGATCTGCAACCGCCGTTCATCGCTGCCGCGCAGCCGGTGGGTGAGCTCGTCGTAGGCCATGCGCAGGGCCGACAGGGCTTGCTCGCGCGCGACCTTGCTCTCCAGCGCCTGCTGCAGCCCGCCCTGGGCCACGGCATCGGACAAACGGGCCAGCTCGCCCTGGGCGCGCTGCTGTTCATCGGCCAGGGCCCGGGACTGCTGGGTGGCTGTTTCGATCGAGCGGCTGAGCTCGCCGCGCCGGGCTTCGAGGCTGCGCTGAGAAAACGTGGCCTCCTGGGCCTGGCGCTCCAGGCTGCGCTGCTGCTCACGGCATTCGGTGAGCTTGCGCTCGGCCGCGATCCCCTGGTCGCCGAGCTGGACTTCGCGCTCCTGGCTGTCGGCCAGCTGCATGTCGAGCTCTTCGAAGCGGCCTTCCGCCGCCACACGGCGCTCCTGCAAATCGGCCAGCTGGGCCTCGACCTCGGCCAGGTCGGCGCCAATCTGTGCGCTGCGGGCACGCGTTTGCTCGGCCAACTGGGTCAGGCGCAGGGTTTCGACCTGCAGGGCATGGACCTGGCCCTGGGCCTCGGTGGCTTCGCGGCGCACGGCCACCAGGCGCTGGGAGGCATCGGCATACGCCCCCTCGGCCCGGACCAGGGCGGTGCGGGACTCCTCGGCAATCAGGGCCTGGGCACGCAGCTCCTTGTCGAGGTGCTCGATCTCCTGGGCCCGCGCCAGCAAGCCCGATTGCTCGGAGTCCTGGGCATAAAAGCTCACGCTGTGTGCCCCCACGGCATGGCCGGTGGGCACAAAGATCCATTGTCCGGGCTGCAGCTGGGCGCGCTGGTTCAGGGCCTCGTCCAGCGTGTGTGCCACGAAGCAGCCGGCCAACCAATCGTGGAGCACCGCCTGCAGGCCAGGGTCGCTAAGGCGCAGCAAGGCCGACAGGCGCGGCAGCGCCGAAGCCGGCTCGGGCACAGCGGCGGCCGGGGGGCTGTAAAACGCCAGCCGCGCCGGCGGGGCCTCGCCCGCGCTGGCCCCCACAAAACCACGCACCATGTCCAGCCGGCCCACTTCCAGGGCGCCCAGGCGTTCGCGCAGCGCGGCTTCGAGGGCGTTTTCCCAGCCCGACTCGATCTGGATGCGGGTCCAGAGGCCCTGCAGCGTCTCCAGCCCATGCTGGGCCAGCCAGGGGCGCAGTTTGCCATCGGTCTTGACCTTGTCCTGCAAGGCCTTCAAAGCCTCGCTGCGCGCCGACAAATCCGCCTGGCGCGCACTTTCGGCATTCACCGCCTGCTGGCGCATGCGCCGTTCTTCATCCCGCTGCGGCACGGCGTCTTGCAGCTCGGCCAGACGGGCCTCGGTGGTCTCAACGGTCTCCTGGGCGGCCTCCAGCTGGCTGCGCAGGTGCACCAGCCGCAGCTCATCGGGCGCCGCCAAGGCATTGCGGTCTGCGCGCAAGCGTTCGTAGCGGGTGTCGAGCTGGCGGGTCTGCTCGCCCAGGCTGCGCTGCTCTGCGGCCAGCACCTGGATCTGCTGCTGCACTTGCACCACGGCACTGCGCTGCGCGCTGACCCGGCTTTGCGCCTGGCGCAAGGCCTCTTCGAGGTCGGGCAACTGCAGCGCCTGCTCCTCGACCTGGGCGGCCAGCAGCTCGGCCCGCTCTTCGGCATCCAGGCCGGCGCCGGCCAGGTTTTCGAGCTCGGCCTCGGCATCTTCCTGGCGCTGGGCCCATTGCGCGATCTGTTCGGCCAGGGCCTGCAAACGCAGTTCCACGCGCTGGCGGCCTTCGACCACGTAGCGAATCTCGGCTTCGAGCCGCCCTACTTCGGCAGTGGCTTCGTACAACTGTCCCTGGGCCTGGTTCACCTGGTCGCCAGCCTCGTAGTGGGCCTGGCGCACGGTTTCGAGTTCGGCCTCGATGTGGCGCAGTTCGGCCATGCGGGCTTCAAGGTCGTTCACGGCCTGCAGGCCTTCCGCACGCACCTTGGCCTGGTCGGCCTCGGCATCGGCCCGGCGCAAAAACCACAGCTGGTGCTGCTTGAGCGTGGCATCGGCCTGGAGCCGGTGGTACTTTTCGGCCACCTCGGCCTGCTTCTCCAGCTTTTCGAGGTTGGCATGGAGTTCGCGCAGGATGTCTTCGACCCGGGTCAGGTTCTCCCGGGTTCCGTGCAGGCGGTTTTCCGTCTCGCGGCGGCGTTCCTTGTATTTGGACACGCCCGCCGCTTCTTCGAGGAACAGGCGCAGTTCTTCAGGGCGGGACTCGATGATGCGGCTGATGGTGCCCTGGCCAATGATGGCGTAGGCCCTGGGGCCCAGGCCGGTGCCCAGAAAGACGTCCTGCACATCGCGGCGGCGCACGGGCTGGTTGTTCAGAAAATAGCTGCTGTTGCCCTCCCGCGTGAGCACGCGGCGCACGGCCACTTCACCGTACTGGCCCCACTGGCCACCGGCCCGGTGGTCGGCGTTGTCGAACACCAGTTCCACACTGGCACGGCTGGCCTGCTTGCGGGTGGTGGTGCCGCTGAAGATGACGTCCTGCATCGACTCACCGCGCAACTCGCTCGCCTTGCTCTCACCCAGCACCCAGCGCACGGCGTCCATGATGTTGGACTTGCCGCAACCGTTGGGGCCCACCACCCCCACCAGCTGGCCCGGCAGCATGAAATGGGTGGGTTCAGCAAAAGATTTGAAGCCTGAAAGCTTGATGGAAGTAAGACGCACGTATCACCCCGTCGGACTCCACAGCCGTCAGCACACAGCGGCCCGGCCCGCGTCGTCGAGCGGAAAGCGATATTAACCGAGCCCCTCCCCTTCCCTGGACCAAAAAGCCCTCTGAAGGCCCCGATATGGCCTCCCCAGCTATCTAAAAAATAGCAGATTCCCCCACAGCCTCGCAAGCCGGCACTTTCCGTCTGGCGGGCACACCCCCAGCCCTCGATAAAAAAAGCCCTGCGCGCGGTGGGCGGCAGGGCTTTTGAGGGTCCTCGGGGTGCCAGGGCTTACACCCTGCCGCCCCGAGGCACGCATGGACGGGGAAAGCCCAGCCCATGCAGACGCTTCAGGCGAAATAGTCGTTCACGGCCAACGCCCCCACGGCACCCGGCGTCACACCGACCAGCTTGATGAACAGATCGGCACTCACGTTCACATCCCCATTGCCGTTGTCGGCATACAGGTAAGTGCCCGCAGCCGTGCCGGACACGATCACCACCAGACCGGCCTCGTTGGCGTTCAGGTTGGCAAACGCCGCCGTCAGAGCGGCGCCCAGGTCGTTGCTGGTGATCACATCCGCCACACGGATCAGGGCAATCGGTTTGGCGACCGCACCATCCGTGGCCGTCAGCAGGTCGATCTTGTCAGTGCCGGGAACCAAACCGGTGATGACATCCATGGCCGCCAGCGTGGAATCCGAACTGAGATCGACCAAAGAGCCATCGAGCACGGTTGTGAGGCCGGTGACGGCCGCTACGGCGGCAGGCGTACCGTCGGTCACGGTGGTTGCTCCCAGCACCGTGGCAGGATTGGGGGCCTGGCCATTGGTGACCGCCGTGGCGCCCGTGACCGTGGCCACAATCGCTGCGGT
Source organism: Burkholderiaceae bacterium (assembly GCA_028685665.1). Taxonomy (GTDB): domain Bacteria; phylum Pseudomonadota; class Gammaproteobacteria; order Burkholderiales; family Burkholderiaceae_C; genus JAQUDN01. Next base: position 6,350 of record JAQUDN010000168.1, read on the forward strand.
GCCGTCGGTGGCCGTGGTGGTGCCCGTGACGGTCGCGGCATTGAGCGCTGTGCCATCGGTTGCGGTGGTCAGTCCGGTCACCGCTGCAGGATTCGCGGCTGTCCCGTCCGTGGCTGCCGTGAGCGCCGTGACATCGGCGGCGTTGGCGACAACACCGTCGCGGTAGGCAATGGCTCCAGTCACCGGTGATCCGAGGAGCCCCAGGTTCAAGAGGTTGCCGTTATCCGCAGTCTGGGTGAATGTGGCGTCGTTGGACTGGTTGCCCGCCGTCGTATAGGTGATGAGCAACTTGCCCGCATCCGCCCCCGCGCCCACACTGAAATTGACGTTGGCAGCACCCTTGTTCGCTTGCAGCTTGGCGGCCAGATCGGACACCGTAGGGGCCGTCAGGACACCAGAATTGATGGGCGTCCCCCCCGTCGTGAGCGTGACCTGGTACTGGTCATTCACTTCCAGAGTGCCGGTCAAAGTGACCGCCA
>JAQUDN010000169.1 GCA_028685665.1 Burkholderiaceae bacterium
AGCGGGGTGCGCAGCTGGTGCGAGGCGTCGCGCACAAAGCGTTTCTGGTGTTCCAGCAGGTGCCGCAGCCGCTGCATGACCTGGTTGGTGCCGTCGATCAGGGGCTGCAGCTCGCGGGGTGCTGCAGGGGCTGCAATCGGCTCCAGGTCGCTGTCCTGGCGGGCCTGCAGCTGCTGGCTGAGTTGCCGCACCGGCCGGGTGGCGCGCTGGACCACCAGCACCACGGTCAGGGCGATCACGGCAATCAGCCCCGCCTGGCGCACCAGGGTGTTCCGCAGAATCTGCAGGGCCAGGGCCTCGCGCACTTCGAGGGTCTCGGCCACCTGGATCACCGCCATGCCGTGCCCGGTGGCACTGGCCACCGGCTGCAGCAGGACTGCCACGCGGACCTTGCGGTCGCGGTAGCGGTCGTCATAGAAATCGACCAGTGCGGCGTAGGGCGGACGGTCCGGTATCCGGCCCCGCCACTGCGGCAGATCGGCAAAACCCGAGACCGTGCTGCCCTCCAGGGTCGAGACCCGGTAGAACATATGGCTCTGGTTGTCGGCCTCGAAGGCCTCCAGGGCGGAATAGGGCACGGTGGCGCGCAGCTGGGCGGCCTGCTCGTAGCCGGTCACATCGAGCTGTTCGCCAATGATCTTGGCCGAGGCCAGCAAGGTGCGGTCGTAGGCCGTGTGCAGCGCGCCCAGGGTTTGTTCGTACAGGCTCAAGGTATTGAAGCCAATGAAGACCACCACCGGCAGCAAAATGCCCAGCAGCAGGCGGCGGCGCAGCGAGTGGGCGCGGGCCGTGGCGGCGGGGGCGACTTTCATGCCTCGGCCTTGAGCAGGTAGCCCAGGCCCCGCAAGGTCATCAGGGTCAATCCCGTGCCGGCCAGCTTCTTGCGCAAGCGGTACACCACCACTTCGACGGCTTCGTACTGCACATCGAGCTGGCCCGGAAACACCAGTTCGTACAGCCGTTCTTTGGCCACCGCATGGCCGGGCTGGGCCAGCAGGGCATGCATCAGGGCCAATTCGCGCGGGGTGAACTCCATGACCTCCCCGCGCAGGTAGATGGCGCCGCTCTCTTTTTCATAGCGTATGGCGCCCGTCTCTATGGTGCTGGAGGGCATTTTGAGGGGGGATGTCTCGGCACTGCGCCGCAGCAGCGCGCGCAGGCGGGCTTCCAGCTCGTCCAGGTCGAAGGGTTTGGGCAGGTAGTCGTCCGCGCCGGCGTTCAGGCCCAGCACCCGGTCTCCCACGGTGCCGCGGGCCGTCAGGATGAGCACCGGGGTGCGCAAGCCGCTGCGGCGCGCCTCTTGCAGCACCTCCAGCCCATCCAATCCGGGCAGGCTCAGGTCCAGCACCACCGCATCGGGCGGACGGGCCCGCCATTGCGCCAGGGCGGCCAGGCCATCGCCCACGGCGGTGACCTCCAGGCCCCGGCGGGACAGGGCGCGCTGCAGGGTGGCCTGCATGGTGGGGTTGTCTTCGACAAGGAGCAATCGCATGCGCGGAACCATAGCATTGCCGGAAGTCCCCCACTGCGGCTCCGGCCCGGGCCTTGTCATTCGCCGGGGGCGAGGCCGGCGGCCTTGAGGCGGCGGTACAAGGTGCGTTCGCTCCAGCCCAGTTGCCGGGCCAGTTCCCGTCGGGTGCCCTGGGCGGTGGCGAGAAAGCGTTGCAGGTCGGCCCGCTCCCGAGGGCGGGCGAAGGGCGGAGGGGGTGCAAGCACCGGGGCATCGGCGCTTGGGACGGTTTGCGCGCCTTGCCGGAGGTGTGGCGGCAGGTGTTCGGCGCGCACGGTGCCGTCGTCGGCGTACAGGCGTGCCCGGTCCAGCACATTGCGCAGTTCACGGATATTGCCGGGCCAGGGATAGGCCTGCAATTGCGCCATGGCTTGCGGCTCGATCAACACCGGGTGCGCGGCCTGGTTGCCGCGTTGCAGGAAGGAGTCAACCAGGATCGGAATGTCCAGGGGGCGCTCGCGCAAAGGCGGAAGGTCGATCGGAAACGCGCTGATGCGGTAGTACAGGTCCTGCCGAAAGCGCCCGTCGGCCACCATCTGCGCCAGCGGCTTGTGCGTGGCCGCCACCAACCTGAAGTGGGCTTGTTGCGTTTCGACGCTGCCAACGCGGCGGAAGGTGCCCGATTCGATCAGCCGCAGCAATTTCACCTGCATGCCCAGGGGCACATCCCCGATTTCGTCGAGAAACAAGGTGCCGCCTTCGGCTGTTTCGACCAGGCCTTTCTTGCGCGCGTGGGCGCCGGTGAAGGCGCCTTTCTCGTAGCCGAAGAGTTCGCTCTCGAAGAGCGTTTCCGTCAGGCCCGAGCAATCCACCACGACGAAGGGGTGGCCCGCCCGGGGGCTGGCCTCGTGGACCGCCCGCGCGAACAGCTCTTTGCCCGTGCCCGATTCCCCCAGAAGCAGCACTGGCAGCAGCGAGCCGGCCACGCGCTGCACGGCCGACAGTGCGGCATTGAAGGCCGCCGACTGCCCCACCAGGCCCCCGTCACTGGGCTGCGCCGAGGCGTTGCGCACGGTGACCAGGCGTTCGACATACGCCACGACCTCGTGCGCCTCGTTGAGGATTGGGCGCAGTTCCACGTCCACATGCTCGGGCCCCCGGGGGGTGTGGTGGATGTGCAGCACGCGGTCGGGTCCTTTCAGCTCGAAGGCTTTTTTCATGGGGCAATGCTCGCCGGCCTGGTCGCAGGGCACGTCGTAGTGGTGCGAAATGCGAAAGCATTTCTCTCCCAGGTAGGGGGTCTCGGGGGTGCCGAACTGGCGCTGGTAGGCGCTGTTGGCCGCCAGGATGCGGTAGTCGGGGTCGAGGACGATCATGGGATCGGCTTCGTGGTCGAGAAACGAGACCAAGGCCTGGAAGGCCTCCACAGGATGGGCCGCAGGGGGAGGCGGCGAAGTGGCCGGGGTCCGGCGGGTGTCGGCGGTGTGCAGAGGTTTGGGCATGGACGGTGCAGCAGGATGGGGCAGGGGCAGGGGCAGGGGCAGGGGCAGGGGCAGGGGCAGGGGGACTGTCGAGGGGCGAGGCAGCCATGCCATTGCTGCCATTTTGGCAGTTGGAACTGCCATTGGCAGTGTTTCTGGCCGGAGGGCGCGCGGTGAAAACCGGGGCGGGCGCGGTCGTTGTGATGAATATCTTTGTAAATCAATGGTTTAGGGTGTTGTGACGAATAGGTGTGGCACTGGCATATGTCTTGCTGTAGATCAAGGGACTAGCGGATGTTTGGCACTTTTGCCTTGTTGATCCTTTGAAGGAGACCCCCCATGCGTACCAATGAAGGCTTCCTGGACCGCGCGCTGCGCGTGGTCGCGGGCCTGGCCCTGATCGGCCTGGCCGCCACGGAACACCTGGGGCCCTGGGCTTACCTCGGCGTCGTGCCCTTGGTGACCGGCGCCCTGGGCCACTGCCCCCTGTATGCGATTCTGGGCATTCAGACCTGCCCCCTGAAAAAGCCTTGAGCATGTCGCACCCTTCCGTGAGCCCAGCCAGGGACATTTCCCTGCCTGCACCCAGCCCTCTCGAAGTCGAAGCCTTCTTCGACCCCGCCACCTGGACCGTCAGCTACCTGGTCCTGGACCGGCGAACGATGCACTGCGCGCTGATCGACAGCGTGCTGGATTACGACCCCAAGTCCGGGCGCACCGACCACGCCAGTGCCGACCGGCTCATCGCCCGTGTCCGCGCACTGGGCGCGACGGTGCAGTGGGTCCTGGAAACCCATGTCCATGCCGACCACCTCTCGGCAGCCCCCTACCTGAAACAGGTCCTGGGCGGACAACTGGGCATCGGCCAGCAGATCACCACCGTCCAGCAGGTGTTCGGCGACCTGTTCAACGCGGGTGGCGATTTCGCGCGCGATGGCCGGCAGTTTGACCAGCTGTTCGCGGATGGGGACCGCTTCCGCATTGGCGACTTGCCGGTGCAGGCCCTGCACACACCGGGCCATACACCCGCCTGCATGACCTATGTGGTCAGCGACGGCGAGGGGCCCTTGGCCGAGCGGGCCGCCTTTGTCGGCGACACCCTGTTCATGCCCGACTACGGCACGGCGCGCTGTGACTTTCCGGGCGGCGATGCCCGCACGCTGTACCGCTCCATCCAGAAGGTGTTGAGCCTGCCCCCTGCCACCCGGCTCTACATGTGCCACGACTACCAGCCCGGTGGCCGCGAGGTGCAGTTCGTGAGCACCGTGGCCGAGGAACGTGCGTCCAACGTGCATGTGCACGACGGCATCGGTGAAGACGACTTCGTTGCCATGCGCCATGCGCGCGATGCCACCCTGGGCATGCCCACGCTGATCCTGCCCTCGGTGCAGGTCAACATGCGCGCAGGGCAGCTGCCGGACCCCGAGCCCAATGGCATCCGCTACCTGAAGATCCCTTTGAACGCTGTCTGAACAGCGCCGCTTTGCGGGGCCCTTGCGCCTCCCGCCTTTTCGGAGACAAGTCCATGGACATCCAATGCCTCACCGCCGATCTCTCGGTGGCCCCCCAGATTCTGGCCCGCGACATGCCTGCCATCGCCCAGGCCGGCTTCCGGGCCCTCCTGTGCAACCGGCCAGACGGCGAAGCCCCGGACCAGCCGGGCTACGCCGAGCTGGAGCGGGCCGCCGCCGAGCACGGCCTGCAGATGCGCTATCTGCCTGCGGAGTCGGGCAAGGTCAGCGATGCCCAGGGCGTGGCCTTTGGCCAGCAGCTGGCCGCCTTGCCCAAGCCCGTGCTGGCCTTTTGCCGCACGGGGATGCGGTCCACGACGATGTGGGCCTTGTCGCAGGCAGACCGGATGCCGCTGCCGCAGATCATCGACACCGCCGCCAAGGCCGGCTACGACCTCCAGGGCGTGGTGCGGCGCATTGTGAATGGCGGCAAAACCCCGGTGGAGGTGGCCGATGCGTCCCACGCGGTGGTCATTGTCGGCGGGGGGGCGGCCGGCATTGCCGTGGCCTCCAGCCTGCTGGCACGCAGCCCGGGCCTGGACATCGCCATCCTCGATCCGGCACCGGTCCATTACTACCAGCCGGGCTGGACCATGGTCGGCGCCGGGGTGTTCGACGCGGCGACCACCGCCCGCACCATGGCCTCGGTGCTGCCCCGTGGCGTGCAGTGGCTGCCTGCGGCCGTCGCGGCCTTCGAGCCCGAGCGCAATGCGGTCATCCTGGATGGCTGCCGTGTCGTCAAGTACGAGCAACTGGTGGTGTGTCCCGGCCTGAAACTGGACTGGCACGCGGTGGAAGGCCTGCCGGAAACCCTGGGCCGCAACGGCGTCACCAGCAACTACCGCTATGACCTGGCGCCCTACACCTGGCAGCTGGTCCAGCAACTCAAGGGCGGCCGCGCCATTTTTTCGCAGCCCCCCATGCCGATCAAGTGTGCCGGGGCGCCGCAAAAAGCCATGTACCTGTCGGCCGACCACTGGCGTCGCACCGGGGTGCTGGGGGCCATCGACATTCAGTTCTGCAATGCGGGCGCGGTGCTGTTCGGCGTGGCCGATTACGTCCCCGCGCTCATGAAATACGTGCAGGCCTACGGCATCCACCTGAACTTTGGCCAAACCCTGGTCTCGGTGGACGGGCCGGCCAGGCAGGCGGTGTTCAAGGTGGCCCAGCCCGATGGCAGCCATCAGCAAGTCACGCATGCCTTTGACATGCTGCACGCCGTGCCGCCGCAAAAGGCGCCGGATTTCATCCGCGTCAGCCCCCTGGCCGATGTGGCGGGCTGGGTGGACATTGACCCCGGCACCTTGCAGCACAAGCGCTTTGCCAACATCTTTGCGCTGGGCGACGTGGGCAACACCACGAATGCCAAGACGGCGGCCGCTGCGCGCAAGCAAGCCCCCGTGGTGGCGCACAACCTGCTGGCCCAACGGGGTGTGACCCGGGGCGAGGTGAAGTACGACGGCTACGGCTCCTGCCCGCTGACGGTGGAGCGCGGCAAGATCGTGCTGGCCGAATTCACCTACGGCGGCAAGGTGGCCCCCAGTTTCCCGAAGTGGCTGATCGATGGCACCCAGCCCTCGGCGCTGGCCTGGTATTTGAAAGAGCGCATCCTGCCCCCGCTGTACTGGGACGGCATGCTCAAGGGCCGCGAGTGGATGGCGCAACCGGACCGGGTGGCGTGACGGTGCGCACCTTCAAGCGCTGGCCGCAAGCGCCCCGGCTGCCCATCCTGGAATGGGGACGGCGCTACGACCGCGACACCTTCGTGGGCGACCTGGTGGCCGCCCTGATCGTCACCATCATGCTGATTCCGCAAAGCCTGGCCTATGCGCTGCTGGCGGGGCTGCCGCCCGAAGTGGGCCTGTACGCCAGCGTGGCGCCCTTGCTGCTGTACGCCATTTTTGGCAGCAGCCGCGTGCTGGCCGTGGGGCCGGTGGCGGTGGTCTCGCTGATGACGGCGGCCGCCATCGGCGAGCATGCCGTGCCGGGTTCGGCCGCCTATTGGCAGCAGGCCATCACCCTGGCCTTTCTGTCGGGGGCCATGCTCTTGCTCATGGGGCTGTTGCGCCTGGGCTTCCTGGCGAACTTTCTGAGCCACCCCGTGATTTCGGGGTTCATCTCGGCGTCGGGCATCCTGATTGCCGCCAGCCAGCTGAAAACCCTTCTGGGCGTGAAGGCCGAAGGCCACAACCTGCTGGAACTCGGCGCATCGCTGGTCCGTCAGGTGCCGAACACGCACCTGACGACGCTGGCCGTGGGCCTGGGTGCCACCGGCTTTTTGTTCTGGGTCCGCAAGGGCCTCAAGCCGCTGCTGGTCGCCTGGGGGCTGGGGCCCCGGCTG
>JAQUDN010000170.1 GCA_028685665.1 Burkholderiaceae bacterium
CACATCCTGCGCATGCGCGCCGTGCCCAGCGTGCCCCTGGCGGCCCGCAGCGCGCTGCGCATCCGCCACGGCGCCTCGGAGGGCTACCACCTGATGCTGCTGGACCTCAAGGCCCCGCTCAAGGAAGGCGACCGCTTTCCGGTGGTGCTGCGCTTTCGCCGCAACGGCGAACGCGAGGTCATGGCCTGGGTGCAGGTCCCCCGCGACACCCCCGCCCCCGAGCACGCCCACCACGGGCATTAACCGCTCCTGAAAAAAGAGCATAAAGCGCCCTAAAACAGGCGCTTACAGCCCTTTTTCGCCCTCAAAACCGCACCGACACCGCGAACCCGCAAGGGGGCGCTGGCCGGCCTGCGCCCTGCCCCCCGGGCTGTTCGAGCCCGGGATTTTTTCACTGTCCCTGGAGAAAACCACCATGCCGCTTCTGCAACGCCCCGCGTTCACTTTCACCGCCCTGGCCCTGGCCAGCACCCTGGCCGCCTGTGGCGGCGGGGGCTCCGAAGCCCCTGACACGTCCACCGCAGGCCCCCAAACCGTCCAGATCCAGTTCGCCGCCGTGGCCGGCAGCCAGGCCGTCGGCTGCGGCACGCCCTTGACGGGCCTGGGCTCCACCGGTGCGACCGCCCAGTTGCGCGATCTGCGCTTCTACATCGCCAACGCCGCCCTGGTGCGCGCCGACGGGGTCGAAGTGCCCGTCACCTTGGGCGCCAACGATGCCTGGAACCTCACCGTGGGCCAGGACCGCGTGACCTTGATCGATCTCGAAAACGCCACTGGCGCCTGCCCCAGCGCCACGGGCACTGCCGGCACCAACGCCGTTCTCAAGGGCCAGGTGCCTGCCGGAAACTACACCGGCGTCAAGCTGAGCCTGGGCGTGCCCTTTGCCCTGAACCACAGCGATTGGGCCAATCCCGCCACCACCTCCGCCCCGCTCGACATCCAGGCCCTGGCCTGGAGCTGGCAAGGGGGCCGCAAGTTCGCCAAGATCGAAGTCACCGACCCGCTGGCGGCGTCCCCCGTGGGCACGCCCGGCAAATGGTCGGCCTCCACCTTCAACGTGCACCTGGGCTCGACCGGCTGTGTGGGCAACCCGGCCACGGGCACCCAGGTGAGCGGCTGCGCGGCGCCCAACCGCATGGAATTCACGCTGCCGCAGTTCAACCCGGCCACCCAGAAGATCGCCGTGGATCTGCAGGCCCTGCTGGCCAGTACCGACATCACCGCCAACACCACCGGCACCGCTGCGGGCTGCATGTCGGGCGGCACCGACCCCGAATGCCTGAACGTCTTCAAGGCCCTCGCCATCGACTGGCAGGCCGACGGCAAAGGCACGGGCCTGCCGGTCCAGGGGGGTGCCAGCCAAACCGTGTTCCGGGCCGTCGCCCCATGATCGCCGCGCAGCGCCCCACCGAAACGCTGCGCCCTCCAGGCCTGCGCCGGCACCTGAACGGGATGCTGATCGCAGGCTTGGCGGCGTCCGCCCTGGTTATGAGCCTGGTCGCCTGTGGCGGAGGAGGCACCAGCGTGGTGGACAGCGCTGCGCCAACGCCTGCACAGCACCCCGGGACGCCGGCGGCCTGGACCTGGAAGCTGCCCAGCGGCTTTCCGGTGCCCAAGGTCCCGGAAGGCAACCCGATGAGCGAAGCCAAGGTGGACCTGGGCCGCTACCTGTTCTACGACCGCCGCCTGTCGGGCAACGGCACCCAGGCCTGCGCCAGCTGCCACCACCAGGACAAAGCCTTCACCGACGGCCGCGCCCTCGCCCTGGGCTCCACCGGCCAGCTCCACCCGCGGGGGGCGCAGAGCCTGGCCAATGCGGTCTACAACGCCACCTTGACCTGGGCCAATCCCTCGCTGGTGACGCTGGAAAAACAGATGGAAGTCCCGCTGTTCAGCGAAGACCCGGTCGAAATGGGCATCCATGACGGCAACCAGGCCGAGGTGCTGGCGCGCCTGGCAGCCGACCCGCTGTATGGACCCAAATTCGCTGCGGCCTTTCCCGGTCAGGCCCAGCCGATCGCCTGGGGCAGCGTGATCCAGGCGATTTCCGCCTTCCAGCGCACCCTGATCTCGGGCCACAGCCGCTACGACCAGTACACCCAAGGCAAAACCCCGCTCACCCCGGCGGAAGAACGCGGCATGCGCCTGTTCTTTGGTGAAAAAGCCGAGTGCTTCCATTGCCACGGCAGCTTCAACTTCAACGACCAGGTGGTGCATGCCAGCAGCCGCATCGTGGAAACCCCCTTCCACAACACCGGCCTGTACAACCTGGGCGGCAGCGGCAACTTTCCGCCGGGCAACCAGGGGCTGTTCGAATTCACCGCGCAAGCCACCGACCGGGGCCTGTTCCGCGCGCCCAGCCTGCGCAACGTCGAAGTCACTGCGCCCTATATGCACGACGGCAGCATCGCCACCCTCGAAGGGGTGCTGGACTTCTACGCCGCCGGGGGCCGCTCCCTTCCCAGCGGCCCCTACGCGGGCGATGGCCGCCAGCACCCGAACAAAAGCGACCTGATCACGCTGATCCGGCTCGATGCCCAGGAAAAAGCCGACCTCGTGGCCTTCCTCAAGACCCTGACCGACCATGACTTCCTCACCCACCCCCAGTTCGCCAACCCCTTCCCGGCCACGCGCTGAAGTAGCCCTTCCCGGCCCCGCCTGGCTGGCCCTGGCGCTGCTGACCGCCACCGGCCTGGCCCAGGCGCATGGCGAGGCCAGCGATGTGCTGCCCCCCGAGCCCGGCCTGCGCCTGGACGCAGCCGCAGCCGTCTCGGCCCTGCACTCTGGCACCCCTTTGCCCAGCCAGCGCCTGCGCGGCTTTTTGCTGCAGGGCGACGCCGGCACCGACCGCAATGGCCTGGCCCTGGAACACGGTACGGTGGGCCTGTCGGGACGGCTGAACGAAGCCCTGGGCGCCAGCGTGGCGCTGGGCAAGCACGGCAGTGACCCCACGCACATCGAGTCCGCCTGGGTCCAGTGGCGCCACGACACCCCGACCCAGAGCGCCGATCACCGCCAGTGGTGGCTGCTGACCGCGGGCCGCCAACGCCCCGCCCTCGGGACCGCCATGGGCCAGGCCGGGCATTTCGACACCTTTGGCCTGATGCCCCTGGCCAAGCAAATGGCCCTGAACGGCGACTGGATCGACGATGGCCTGGAACTCGGCTGGCGCCAGGAAGGCCCCCAGGGTCGCTTCAGTGCCGACCTCGGGCTGTGGAAAGCCCGGGTTTTTCCGGGGGGCGAAGGCGCAGGACCGGTGCCCTCCATCCACCTCGGTTGGGCGCAAGGCCCCTGGGCCATCGATGGCTGGGCCGCCCGCTTCACCCCCACGCAACGCGGCAGCCTGGTGCGCAGCCACATCGGCCACAGCCACGCGGCGCCTGAATGCACCGCCCAACTGCGCCAGGTGGTCTGTTTTGGGGGGGCCAGCACCGTGGCCGGGGCCAGCGCTGTGTGGCGTGGCGCGCAATCTGCACTGGAGTGGCCCCTGACCCTCACGGCGAGCGGCTGGCTGCGCGACGAGCGCGGCAGCCTCGAATCGGCCAATGGCCTCGCCGACTACCAGGCACGCAACCGGGGCGCCTGGGTGCAAGGGCTGTGGGCCTGGGCACCGGGCTGGGAAACCGGCGCCCGGCTGGAACGCGCCTGGAGCACGCAGGTACTCCAAGGCCCGGGTGCCACGCTGATCGCCAAGGAAACCGAACTGGCGGCCTACCGTCCCGCCCAGCGCGCAGGGGCCGTCCTGGCCTGGCAAATCCATCCCAAGGCCCGCCTGAGTGCCGAATGGGGACGCGAACAAGCTGCCGGGGGCCCGTCGGAGCGCGGCACAACGTCCTACGCCCTGCTCCGCCTGGTGGTGCGCCCCCCCACGCAAGCACGCCCCTGAGGCGTGCATCGGCCGGCATGCACGGTGGCAACAGGCACCCGGGATGCCCGGCGCATCCGAGCGCTTTTTCAGGGTCCCAGCCCCGCTTGATCGTCCGATCGCAAGTGTCCTAGGAGACCCTGCTGACCGCCCAATCCCAAACCCGAAGGAATACCTTGGACACGAAACAGGCCGATTTCGTCGGTCTGCCACCCCTCTTTCCCCATCTTGGCCGCGATCGAACTGGACGACAACAGCCCTATAGGACGAGCAGAGAACGAGCAGAACCAAGACAAGCTCCTGGGTGATGCAGGGTACCGAATGCTGCGATACCGTTCCATGCCGAAGGTAGAACAGATCACCAAGGACTTCAGTCCAGAGCAAGAACCCATCAATCCGCCATGAGCCCGCCGGGAAAGAAACCTGGATTTACTGGTTTTTGCAGTGATGGTTGGCTGCGGTGCTGGAACGACACACCGGAACGCCGAAGAGCGGACACCTGGGCTTGGCCGGCCAGCAGGAGAGGCGGAGCCACGACACAAGCGGCAGCGTTGCGGGCGTTCAGGAAACGATTTTGTGCCGTCCTGAAAAATACCCGCAAAGGGTGAGATTGAACGGTGCGGAATGCACCCGGAAGCCCTCGCCGGCGGTCTCCCAACGCAGGTGCTGGATTGATCCAAGCGGTTTTTGGAGTGGTGCTTTCCGGTCCGGTTGTGGTCCATGCAGGCATGTGGACTCCAGGGACAGAGAAAAATGGATGTCACGACGTTGGGGGGCTTTCGAAGGAAAATCACCGCTCAAATACACACCACCTAGAAAGGAAAATTTGATGAAAACAGTGTTGATTGCATTGGCCTTGCTCTTGCTTGGATTGGTCGTGCTGGGCGTGCTGTTAAAGAGACAACAAAAAGAGAACGGAAATTTTGGGAAAGAGAAAAATGGAGAAAAGCCCCGTGCCTGTGCGCCCCTTACGAGGCATGAGCAAGCGATGTTTTTCCGGTTGCAAACTGCATTGCCTGAATTGGTCGTGCTGTCCCAGGTTTCCTTCGGCGCGCTGTTGACTGCAAAAGCAAGGTCAGTACGAAATACGTTTGACAGGAAACGGGCCGATTTCGTGGTTTGCAACCCATCGTTCAATGTCTTGGCCGTGATCGAACTGGACGACAACAGCCATATCGGGCGAGAAGAGAACGACCAGGACCGAGACAAGCTACTGACTGATGCGGGGTACCGAGTGCTGCGATACCGTTCAATGCCAGAGGTAGAACAGATCGCAAAGGACTTCAAGCCGAAGCAAGGACCCATCAATGCCCCATGAGCAAGGCGAGAAGGAAGCCTTGATTGATTGGTTTTTGCAGTGATGGTTTGCGTGGTTCGCTCGGTGCGCGTAGATGTGATGGCAAATCTTCTAACAAAGCGTTAGAGGACCATGACGTAACATAATGTTGATTTCCATGGTGGAACTATCCGAGCTAACCAGTCAAGCTTGTGTGAAAGTTGGAAGCTCAACAAAGCTTGCCGAGATGCTGGAAGTGCCCCAGCCAGCAATCTCGATGTGGAAAAACGGAACGCGCCCATGCCCGCCCGAAGATCAGGCGCGGATTGCTGCAGTGTTGGGTCTTGATCCAGTGGAAGCACTGGTGGGCGCGGTCATGGAACGACACGCCGGAACGCCCAAGGGCGAGGCCTTGGCAATGCTTTTTGCGAATTGCAGGCGCAAAAACGAAAACGCCCTTGATTCTCATCAAGGGCGTTTAATTGGCGGAAACGGAAAACTTCGCAAGAACAGTAAGCAAGCCGGGTTAGCCCGGCTTGTCTCGCTGTGTCAGCGCAAAGTACTTGAATCCGGTTTCGTCACCCGGTATACCACCCTCTTGATCACGCTGTCAGAGACACCAAAACGGATCGACAAACCGTGCATGGTGTGATCACCGCTCAGGTAGAGGCTGACGGTTTCGGCCTCTTGGTCTTTCGTGAGAGCACGCCGCCTGCCTGGGAAATGGCCGCGCTCCCGGGCTGCTATCTGCCCCGCTATGCTGCGCTCTCGAATAATGCCGCGCTCAAATTCGGCAAAAGCACCGATCATTTGCAGCATCATGCGGCCCGCAGGTGTGGCGGTGTCGATTGACTCGGTCAAGCTTTTGAAGGTGGCCCCCGCGGCCTCGATCTTGGCAATGATGCCCAACAGATTTATGAGGGATCGGGCGAAGCGGTCGAGCTTGTAAACAAGGACGCAATCGCCTGGGCGCAAATCTCCCAGAAGGCCCATAAGGGCACGCCTGATCTTGGCCGCGCTGGTCTTTTCCTGAATGATGACCTGGGCCCCTGCTCTCTCCAGGGCGTCAATTTGAAGGGTCGTTTCTTGGTGCGTGGTGGACACGCGGGCGTAACCGTAAACGGTCATAGTTGCACACTCTTGAGAGGGCAGCGGGCACCATGGGCGGGTGCCCATTAAGGGCAGGGCCACCACGCCCGCCCCTGAGATGCTTTTCTTTCGAGGTGTTCAAGTCTGCTCAGATCGAGCAAAGGGGGATCATTTCCGCATCCACAAGCCCAGGAGGATTGCAAAAAGAACCACCGCAAGAACTGCGAAATTCTTGCGCCAAGCTGCAGCACGCTGTTGCCTTTGATAGTCATGCTCGCTCATGCGAAACCGGGCCCGCTCTACGTAGCCTGTCTTTTTTCGCCACCAATCGCGGTACCAATCCCGGTTGTCTGCTGCCATAAATGCACCTCATAGGAAAATAATACAGACAGGAGGGATTCCGAAAGGAATACCGGTTTATCAGGGCGCGCATGGAGGCTCTGGGTTTTCGTAGGGGGTGCGCCGCGTCAATGGCCATTGCTTGTGCCTGGGCCGCGTCACCATGGGGGAGATCGGAAGAGCACAC
>JAQUDN010000171.1 GCA_028685665.1 Burkholderiaceae bacterium
CCGGGCAGCAGATCCTTGATGCGCTCCCATTGGGCATCAAGGAGGGCATATCTTTTACTCATGGCCTTTACATGGCACTGGGGCTGTGACTTTCAACTGCAGGGGTATTGATTGATGACACGCCCTAATGAAATCAAGCGATATTAGCTACTAATTTAATAGCGTTTTTTGAGCAAATTACCCCGCCAATTCCTGCTGCAGGACGAAGCCGGAGCGGCAGGGCTGGCTTCCGGCCACCCCACCCCGCCGCCCACGAGGTGAAGCCGCCCAGATCGCTTACACCCCGCCGCCAGGCGCCAAGGTCGGCGCAAAGTTGTCTGCTGTCAGTGCCGTGGCTTGCACCCCGGTGAGGGTGAGCACGGTGCGCCAGGTGGAGGCGCTGCCCACCGCCCCATCCGAATCCCACTGCACCAGGGTATCGAAGCCGCTTTGTACCAATCGGAAGTAGCCTTGAGTGCTATTGAAGGGATTGCCAGTGGCGTAGTTGCTGCTGGTGCTCAGCAGGCTGTAGACATCGATGACATCACCGGTGCTCCCGGCAGCAAAGTCGCTGACAGTGGCCGTGCTTTGGGTGGTGTCCGATCTGTTGCCGCTCAGAACAAAACGGTCGATTCCGGCACACCCTTCCATCCTGGTGAAGTTGGGGCTTCCCGTGTTCCAGACGCGGAAGACATCGTTGCCAGCGCCGCCAAGCAGGACGTCGATGCCCATAGAAAGGTGCAAAGTGTCGTTTCCTTCCCCGCCGACGAGCAGGTCGTTGCCCTGAGCGCCTTCAAGAACATCATCTCCGTTGCCTCCCAACAAAGTGTGATTGCCGGAATTACTACTGATCCAGGGGTTCGACGGGAAATCACTACAGACCAATGTGTCGTTTCCGTCCCCACCGTCGAGCAAGCCCTCACCATCACCCCCGTAGAGTTTGTCATCGCCGGAGTGGCCGTACAGCGTGTCGTTTCCAGCACGGCCATAGAGCGTGTCATTGCCAGCGTATCCATAGAGGGTGTCGTTGCCGCTGCCGCCCTCCAGGGAGTCTGCGCGATTGACAACGTCTGCGCCATGCAAGACGTCATCGCCGTCATCCCCGAAGAGGGTGTTATCGCTGTCATCTGTATGGGTGCCTGCTTCGCCCGCTTCCAACACATCGTTGCCAGCGTTGCCCGACAAGGAGTCGGCGCCCAGTCCGCCGACCAGCGTGTCGTTGCCATCAAAGCCAGTGATTTTGTCGTTGCCAGCCAGCCCGTTGATGCTGTCTGCTCCCAGGCCGCCATCCAACATGTCGTTGCCGGCTGTACCTATCGGATATTGGGAATTCGAGGGCGCCACGCCAACAGTCACTTGAATGGGGGAACTGTCCAGTACACCATCGCTGACGACATAGGTCATGGTCGCTGTTCCGCTGAAATTTGCTGCCGGTGTGAAAACAATCTTGCCGTTTTGAATCGTGGCGCTGCCCTGTGCCGCATTCACTTGTACGCTGCCAAGTTTGATGACGAGGCCGCCATTCCCGTTGTTCGCGTTGTCCACATCGGTGTCGTTGGCCAGTACGTCGATGGCGATTGGGATGCCTTGCCGTGTGCTTGCTATATCCGTCAAACCAATGGGGGCATCGTTCACGGACGTTACCGAAATGGCTGCTGTGGAGCGTGCGGCGCTCTCCACGCCAGCGTTGTTTTTGGCTGCGAAAGTGAAATCGGTATTGCCGTTGAAGTTTCGGGCGGGGACAAAAGTCAGGACCGCAGTGCCATTCATGGCAGTGACCACTGCGCCAACGCCCAGAACCTTGTCGCTATTGAAAAGCGTACCGTTAATAGGCAGACTTTTGATGACGAAACTGTCCGTTGAGTCGCTGGATGGGCTTTTGCTCAGAGTGATCGAGATGCCTGGAGAATCTTCTGGACCGATTCCTTTGTTCTGGTCCAGGGACTGAATGGCAGCATCCAGGTTGGCTTCAGTCAGAGTGGTGCTGACGATGGCGGTGTTGGTGAGCAGTCCATTGCTGATCAAGGGAGCGAACTTGGCGGGTTGCCTAAAGGCGACAGTCATGGTGTTGAGCCATGCAGCCAACTGCTCATTGGCGGTAGAGAGAGTGGCTGGATCCCCAGTGATGGTCTTGAGAAAGCTACGCTTTATGGCACCTGCTACAACACCACCAGCAACAGGATCAGAGGATGTGATGGGGGTGCGCAGACTGTCCTGATAGGTGAAGCTGTTAGCCGCGCTCAGGCGGTTGTCGGCCAATGGCGCATCGATACTGCCCGGCCTGACGCCTTCCAGGATGGCCAGAGCCAGATTTACCAGGCTAATTCGGCCACTATCGACTTGTCCAACGTAGAAATCTCGGCCTACAGGGTCTGGGGTGCGGCCCAAAATATTTTGGTAAAGGGTCGTGACCCTGTCAGTGGTGGTCGTTCCTGTGCCGTATATGGCCTGTGCCTCGGCAGAATTTGCAAAGGCATCAACGATGCCCGTCAGAGAGCCTTGTGCTGTATCCAGTCTATTGGCCCAATAAACCTGACCGTCACTGTCTGCGGCGCGGCCGTAGTAGGCGATATAGAGCTTTTGAATGGTGACGAGTGCGGTAGAAGTGGCCATAGTTGTCGTTTTTGGCAAAAGAAAACCGGCTCACTTGATACGAACCGGTTGTTAAATTTTGTCTTAAAGGTTACATGTATTCGTTGAGTGTAGTCAAGATCGCAAATCGGTGAGACCGATACCCTTCCTGGCCCCGGTGTGGGGCAGGACTCAGAGGCAGGTCTCAGAAGCTCGCGCGCAGGTTGGTGTGGTAGCTGCGCTGCGGGTAGGGGTGGAAGTTCCAGTACTGGTCGTTGTTCAGGTTGTTGATGCCGAACAAGGCGGTCCACCGCCGATCCATCTTCCAGACCACGCGCAGGTCGGTCGTGAAGTAGCGGCTCACCCCCATATAGGTGAAGCCGTTGACGTCGGCATTGTTGAGCGTGCGGTACTGCCGGCCGCTGTAACGGGCTCCGAGGGGGGCGCTGTCCGTCGAGGGCCGGGATGCGCTGGTGTATTGGGGGCACCAGGATTGAGGCCGGCGAGGCGGCCACCTGGCTGGCCCCATGCGCACCTGTGAGGGGCTGAAGCGTTTCCTCCCTCCCTTCCTTCCGAGGGGGGCCGCCGGGCGGACCGGCGTCATGCCCAGCGCCCCAAGGGGGCTACCAGATGGAAAAGGCCCCCCAGCAAATTTCCTCTGTCCTTGCCCCCTCTCTGTCACTGCCGCAGCAACCTTTGTACCGCTGGCAACCCACTCTCGTAGTTGAACCCATTTAACCCAGGCGAATAATGGCCACCCACTTGTGTGTTCAGCCACTGGGTCAGGCTATTGCGCTCAGCTTCCTGGTTCAGAGGATCATGTGTCCTGCCCGGCACGATGACCACGGTGTGGTTCTGGGGTGCTTCGGCAAATTTCCGTGCAAAGTTGACCTCTCCAACCACCAGCCCCTTGGTGACCACCCAAGGATCGAATTCCTCCAAGGATTGCCACATTGGTTTCAGGGTGTTCCAGCGCCAGGTGTGCTCAAAGTGGGGCTGCAGACCTTGCTTGATGCAAATACCGCCCAGCACCTGTGGATCGGTGATGTGCATGGAATACATGGTGCGGCAACCTTCGCTGTGTCCACTGATGAGAATGGGCAAACGCGTCATTGATTTCAACCAATCGACAACGACCTGAACGTCCTGCCCACGTGCTGCCAACCGGGCTGGATTGATGGCTTGGTAAATGCCTTCTCGGGAGCGCTCTCCGGCCATGCGCAACATCTCCTCTGACGTTCCGCCCGGGCACCCCATTTTGTTGCCCTCGCGCGTGACGAACTCTGGCAGCACGACGGCGAAGCCGCGCCTATGGAAGAAGTGGGCGACGTCCGTCTCCGTTCCAAACATTCCCCCGCAGCCGTGGTTGTGAATGACGACGCCCCGCAGTGACTTTTCTGGAAGCTGGTTGATCAGCCCTTCAAATTTTTCCCGGTAGACGGCAGAGAACATGGGCAAGAAGAACGTGGAGCGCTGCAACACGTTGCGGCTGAGCTCTGGCGCATAGGCGGGCGCGTCTTTCCACTGAGGGGAGCCTTCTTTGGCGGCGAGCAAAGCCAAACGCTTTGAACCCGATGCGGTCACGGTCGTGTTGTCAGGGGGGGCTCTCAGGGGCATCCCCGGTGGTGTCGGTGCTGAATCGGGGCGGACGGTCTGTCCCGCGGCCCCTGGGTCGGTACGGACCAGATCAAACCGACAACGGTTTCGCACAACCATTTTCCCGTCAGGTGCCAGCATCTTGCCTTCGGCATGGAGCGCATCACCGGTCATGGAGCCCACGGCCTGGATCAACCAACGCGCTTCGGGACTCTGCTTGCTCTGTCCTTGCAATGCAAGCGCCACCCCGCCAGTACGGTGGAGGCTGAAGCTCACGTGCTCGGTCGTTTCCGCCGTGCTCACGTCCGCCTGGGCGTTTTGGCCTGCCAGTACCGCTTGCATCGCCCTGGTAAAGCTGGCCCGGTGGTTCAGGAGGTTTTCGGAGCATGTCAACTGTCCTTTCCAGGTGCCATCCAAGGTGGAGGCGAACCCAGAAATGGGCAGGAGAGCGGCTGCAAGTGCGACGAAGGTGTTGAGTTTGCGCATATTTTTTCAATGTATTGGTGATGTGTAGATCACCCGATGAATGCCGCCCCAGACGGAAAAAGGCCCCCCAGCAAATTTCCTGCGGCCTTGCGGTAGCGGGGGCCAGGCCGGAATGGTAGGGGTCAGGGGGGCGATGCAGGGCTGGGCGCCAGAGGTCGGCCCCGCTGGCGTGCCTGGCGCTTGAGCCACCAGCGGCGCAGGCCGGTCCAGCCCAGCCAGGCGGGCACCAGGCCGGCCAGCACGGCCAGCCAGCGTCCGGCCAGGCCCAGGGCTTCGCCGTTGTGCAGCGGGTGCAGCCATTGCTGGACCGTGGCACCGGGGGACTGGTGCGCCGGGTCGTGCACCGCCAGCAGCGCACCGCTGTGGGGGTGCAGCCACACGCGGGTGTGCGGAAAGCGCCGGCTGGGCTCGCCGGGCTGGTACAGGCGCAGCACCACCGGGCGACCTGCACCAATGGGGCTGTCGGGGTAGCTGGCTTCCACCCAGCGCAGTTCGGCCCCGGGAAAGCGGTCCAGCCCACGCTGCACGATCGCGTCCAGCCCCAGGCGGGGCGTGGTTGTTGGCGCTGGGGCGACCTGCGGGACCGGCATGGGCTGCAGGCCCAGCAGGTCGCGCGTGGTGTCGGGCCAGGCCAGGGCCACGCCGCTCAGCGACAGCACCAGCAGCACCGGGGCGCTGTAGGCGCCGGCCAGCGTGTGCATGTCGAAATGCCAGCGCGCGGCACCGCTGCGCCAGCGCCAGCGCAGGGCGTCTTTCCAGCGGGCGCGGGTCGGCCACCACAGGGCCAGGCCGCTGAGCAGCGCGCCCAGGCCCAGCAGCCCCAGGGTGCCGACCACGGTGCGCCCTGTCTCGCCCAGCAGCAGGGTGTAGTGCAGGTCGTACACCCAGGTCACGGCGAAGTCGCCCCAGAACCGGGTGCTGGTGGGCGCCAGGCGCCCGGGGTCCAGCGTGACCATCAGGGGGGCAAAAAAGGCCTGGGCCCGCTCCGCCGGTCGGGGGTAGCGGGCGGTCAGCGGCGCCTCGGCATGCAAGGGCATTTCCAGCCGCCAGGGGCCGGTGCGCTGGGGGTGGTGCTGCTGCAGCGCGGCCAGCACGGCCTCGGGCGAGGGGGCGGCCGAGGCCACGGGGCGCTGCGGCCGCAGGCCAGGGTCGAGCAGGGCGTCCACCGTGGGGTAGAACACCAGCAGGCTCCCCGTGAGTCCGACCAGGGCCCACCAGCCGACCAGCAGCCAGCCCAGCACGGTGTGCGCCTGCAGGACCACTGCGCGGGTCTTTCCACGCAGCGCCATCAGAACTTCGCGGTCAGCGAGGCGAAGCCGCTGCGCGGTGCGCCGGGGGCGTGCAGGGTCTGGGCCCCGTCGAACCAGACGTATTCATGGCGGCGGTTGCCCAGGTTGCGCAGCTGCAGCTCCACCGAGACCTGGGGGCTGAAGCGGTAGCCCAGGGCCGCGTGCAGCAGTGTGAACCCGCCCCAGCGCCCGGTGCTGTTGCTGCGTTCGACGTAGTAGGCGCCCTGGTGGCTGAGCCAGCCCGAGAGCTTCCAGTCCGCGCCCAGTGGGTGCTCCAGGCCCAGGCTGGCCAGGGTGTGGGGCACATGGTCGATTTCTTGGCCCTCGGTGGCCAGCGAGGCGCTGTCGGCCTTCAGGATGCGCGAGCGCTGCCAGGACACGGCCGCCCAGGCCCGGGTCTGGCGGTTCAGCTGGGCGTTCAGCTCCACATCCAGGCCACGGCGGCGGGTCTTGCCAATGTTCTCGGCGTCGTTGGCGGGGTCGTTAAGGCGGCGGCGGGCTTCGTTCGACGCGGTCTGCTGCCACAGGGCCACCCGGCCATCGGCCCAGGCAGCGGGCTTGAACTTGAGGCCCAGTTCCCAGCCGTCGTTGACCGAAGGGGCCAGGTCCTGGGTTTGGTTGACCTTGTAGGCGCCCGTGCCCACGCCGACTTGGAAGCTGCGTCCCGC
>JAQUDN010000172.1 GCA_028685665.1 Burkholderiaceae bacterium
CTGAGGCTTGTTCCTCGATAGCTCAGTCGGTAGAGCGCCGGACTGTTAATCCGTACGTCCCTGGTTCGAGCCCAGGTCGAGGAGCCAATAAAAAGCCCTGCATTTTACATGCAGGGCTTTTTTCTTGTCCTGCCAACCATCGGTGTGCACTCAGACTGCAGAATCCCCCCTCTGATCGGGATTGCCGCATGACCTCTCCGCTTCCATGGCTTGAGCCCGATACGCCGTTTCCCCCTCCTTCCACAGCCTGGGGAGAGAACGACCCCATTCCAGGCCTGCTCGCGGCAGGCGGCCTCCTGGACGTCCCCCATCTGAAAGCGGCCTATGCGCAAGGCACGTTTCCCTGGTTCAGCACGGGCCAGCCCGTACTGTGGTGGGCGCCCCATCCCCGGATGGTATTGCCTGCATCAGAGTTCAAATTACGCCGGTCTTTGCGCAAAACAGTGGAGAAATTCCGGGCAGATCCCCAGTGTGAAATTCGGGTGAACCATGCTTTCGGGGATGTGATCCGGGCATGTGCCAACGCCCCCAGGGAGGGCCAGAAGGGCACCTGGATCGTGCCAAACATGATCCACGCTTATGAACAGCTGCACGCCGCAGGCCATGCCCACAGCATTGAAACCTGGATCCAGGGCCAGCTGGCGGGAGGACTTTATCTGGTGGCACTGGGCCAGGCCGTGTTTGGTGAATCGATGTTTGCACGCGCCAATGACGCCTCGAAAATCGCTCTTGCCGCCCTGGTATGCCTGTGCCGCCACCACGGAGTCGATTGGATCGATTGCCAACAAAACACCCCGCACCTGGCCTCACTGGGGGCCAGGGAAGTGCCCCGGGCCGCTTTTCTCGAGCACATCCAGCACGCGCAGTCAGCCCCTGCTCTGCCATGGAAATTCGAACCCCTATACTGGAACGAATTGCTGTCTTCACCATTGCCCAAGGCATGACGCATCCTCACGAGCTCCCCCTGCAGCACTTACAGTTCTATGCCACGGCACCGTATGCGTGCAGCTACCTGACAGACCGGCAGGCACGCTCCCAAGTGGCAACGCCCAGCCATCTTATCCGAGACGACGTTTACACAGATCTCATCCACCAGGGGTTTCGGCGCAGTGGCATGTTCACCTATCGCCCTTATTGCGACGGCTGCCATGCCTGTATTGGATTGCGCGTGCTTGCCGACGCCTTTCAACCAGACCGCAGCCAACGCCGAGCCGCCGAACGCCATGGACAACTGCAAACCCAGGTCATGCGGCTGTGCTTCTTGCCGGAACATTACCAGCTGTACCTGCGCTACCAGAATGCACGCCATGCAGGCGGTGGCATGGACCAGGACAGCATCGATCAATACACACAGTTTCTACTGCAGAGCCAAGTAAATTCCCGCTTGGTTGAGTTTCGCGAAACCACTCCCGCAGGGAGTCCAGGCGCGCTCAAGATGGTCTCGATCATCGATATTCTGGCCGATGGCCTGTCTGCGGTGTACACCTTTTACGAACCAGAACCCCGGTGCAGCTACGGGACGTACAACGTGCTCTGGCAAATCGAGCAAGCCCAGCGACTCGGACTGCCCTACGTCTATTTAGGGTATTGGATTCGCGAAAGCGCCAAGATGCGCTACAAAGCCCAATTCCATCCCCATGAAATCCTGGAGCAAAAGGAGTGGCATCGCGTAGAAAAACAGGCCTCAGAAGCACCTGCCAATTTCACAAAGTAAAATGAGGGTCAGGCATTCCTCTCAAAGTTCATGAAAAAACCAGACCCAGGCATTTCCGTCAAACCCAGTGTGCAAGTGCTTGAGCGCATGTTCACCTTGATTGATGTTCTGGCATCCCGCGAAGAGGCTATCTCCCTCAAGGAGATCAGCGAAAAAACAGGATTGCACCCCTCGACTGCGCACCGCATTCTGAACGACCTGACGACAGGACGCTTTGTAGATCGCCCCGAATCAGGCAGCTACCGATTGGGCATGCGCCTGCTGGAGTTGGGCAACCTGGTCAAGGCACGCCTTAGCGTCCGTGATGCCGCCCTGGGCCCTATGCGCAGATTGCACAAGCTCATACAACAGCCCGTCAACCTCAGCATGCGCCAGGGGGATGAAATTGTGTACGTGGAACGCGCTTACAGCGAACGTTCGGGCATGCAGGTCGTGCGCGCGATCGGCGGTCGCGCTCCCCTTCACCTCACCTCAACAGGCAAATTATTCCTGGCCCTGGATGATCCTCAACGTGTACGGGCCTACGCCACTCGAACAGGCTTGGCTGGGCAGACACGCAATAGCATCACACAAGCCCCTGTCCTCGAACGCGAACTCGCCAAAGCACGCCAATATGGAATCGCCAGGGACAATGAAGAACTGGAACTGGGAGTGCGCTGTATCGCAGCAGGCGTCTTTGATGACCAAGGCAACCTGGTCGCAGGCCTGTCGATATCTGCCCCAGCAGATCGGCTGGATGAAGGCTGGCTTCCCAAACTCCAGGCGACAGCCAACGAGATTTCTGCCTCATTAGGTTATTCGCGCAACAACAGCGCGATATCCCCCCATTGAGATTCACCAGGGCTGGGTTCGTTGGCCTCGGGCAACACACCCCTTCCGGTTATCGTGGCAGGGCCACCTGCAAGGCAGCCTCGCCACCCTAGCAGGACCATATCATCCGTTTTTTGCAGACACCGAGGGAATCTTGCCACTCACACGCGCAGAGGATTCCACCCAATTGCGCACCCGCTGGGCATCTGCCAAGCGGCTGAACTTCCCAGCCGAGTCAAGGAACACCATGATCAATTTGCGGCCTGCAATTTGGGTTTGCATCACCAAACAGCGGCCGGCCTCAGAGATATAGCCGGTTTTTTGCAAGCCAATATCCCATGCGGGATTTTTGACCAGTCCATTGGTGTTGTTGTACTGCAAAGTCTTGTGACCCACAGCGACTTCATGTGCAGGCGAAGTTGAAAGTTCGCGGATCAGAGGATCTCCATGGGCCACATTGACAAGCAGCGCCAGATCCCGTGCACTCGACTGATTGCGACTTGAGAGCCCCGTGGGCTCCACGTAGCGTGTATCGGCCATCCCGAGCTGGCGGGCTTTGCTGTTCATCTGGGCCACAAAGACTTCCAGCCCCCCCGGATAGGTACGCCCCAGCACATTGGCAGCCCGGTTCTCGCTGGACATCAAGGCAAGATGCAGCATCTCACCACGGCTGAGAGTCGTGCCCACCGTCAAACGGGAACGACTCCCCTTTTCCGTATCCACATCATCTTGGGTGATCGTCAGCAGCTCGTTCATTGGCAAGCGGGCCTGCGTGATGATGAGCGCCGTCATCAGCTTCGTGAGCGAAGCAATCGGCAAGACCGCCTGGTCATTTTTACTCAGGAGAACCTCGTGGGTTTCTTGGTCAATGACCAAGGCCACACTGGACTTGAGGTCCAGAGGATCATTGACGGTGTGCAAACCAGCCAGCTGTCCAAACGACTGCTTGGCGGGGATGACGGCCGCAGCGGCGGCCACGGGCACCATTGCTTTGGCACTGCGCAAGCCCGCTCGGGACTTGGGTACAACAGCATGCTTGCGCGATGCTGGGGCACTCTTCGCCGTGGACGCTGTCGCTTGCGGGCTCTTGGGAGAAGACTTCTTGCGCTCAGCCGCAAAAGCGCCAGGAGCAGACAAAGCCGCAGACAGCACAAAGAATCCACAAATCTGAAAAAACCGGGTCAATGGAACGCTGCGGCAGTGGTGCATCAAAATGCTCCGAAGGGTTGATCGGCGAATTCCGCCGATAAAATTGAAAAAGTCGCGCAAGATCAACAGCTTGCACGACTTTTCAATAAATCATCTTAAATTATAAGTTGGTTCCTCAACCTTGTGCGGCCACACGATCCGCTTTACTTTGCAATTTGTTCAGCGCACTCAGATACGCCTTGGCAGAGGCCACCACGATATCGGGATCGGAACCCACTCCATTGACCACGCGGCCACTGTTCTGCAGGCGCACGGTGACTTCCCCCTGACTCTCCGTCGATCCACTGATCGCGTTGACCGAATACAGCACCATTTCAGCGCCGCTTTGCACATGGGACTCGATCGCTTTCAAGGACGCGTCGACAGGCCCATTGCCTTCGGATTCACTGTGCACCTCTTTACCATCCACGGTGAAAACGATGCGGGCACGTGGACTTTCACCGGTTTCGCTTTGCTGGAAAAGGGACACAAAACCGAATTGCTCCTTCTCCAGCGTGACACTTTCATCGCTGACCAAAGCCAGAATGTCTTCGTCGAAAATCTCACTTTTGCGATCGGCCAACTCTTTGAAGCGGGTGAAGGCGGTATTGATTTCGGATTCACTTTCCAGACTGACACCCAATTCCTGCAAACGCTGCTTGAAGGCATTGCGGCCACTGAGCTTGCCCAGAACGATCTTGTTGGCACTCCAGCCCACATCTTCGGCACGCATGATTTCGTAAGTGTCGCGGGCCTTGAGCACCCCGTCCTGGTGAATGCCGCTGGCATGGGCAAAGGCATTTGCCCCCACCACAGCCTTATTGGGCTGAACCACAAAGCCTGTGGTCTGACTGACCATGCGGCTAGCAGCGACAATATGCCGGGTGTCGATATTGAGGTCCAGATTGAAATAATCACGGCGGGTCTTGATCGCCATCACCACTTCTTCGAGCGAGCAATTGCCCGCGCGCTCACCCAGGCCATTGATGGTGCACTCCACCTGCCGCGCCCCCCCAATCTTCACCCCGGCCAATGAATTGGCCACGGCCATCCCGAGATCGTTGTGGCAATGGACAGACCAGATGGCCT
Source organism: Burkholderiaceae bacterium (assembly GCA_028685665.1). Lineage (GTDB taxonomy): Bacteria > Pseudomonadota > Gammaproteobacteria > Burkholderiales > Burkholderiaceae_C > JAQUDN01. Next base: position 4,802 of record JAQUDN010000172.1, read on the forward strand.
TGTCGCTGTTGGGAATACGCTCCCGCAGGTTTTTGATGAAGTTACCGTAGAGCTCAGGAATGGCATAACCCACGGTATCGGGCACATTGATGGTGGTAGCCCCCTCGGCAATGACGGCCTCGATCACGCGGCACAGAAAGTCCGGGTCACTCCGATAGCCATCTTCAGGACTGAATTCGATATCCCCGACCAAATTGCGCGCAAAACGGACCGATTGCTTGGCCTGCTCCAGCACCTCCTCCGGCGTCATGCGCAGCTTTTTCTCCATGTGCAAGGCAGAGGTGGCAATGAAGGTGTGGATACGGGCACTGTTGGCACCTTTCAAGGCTTCGGCGGCGCGCGCAATATCGCGGTCATTGGCGCGCGACAAGGAGCAGATGGTGGAGTCCTTGATGGCATGGGCAATGGCTTGCACTGCCTCGAAATCCCCATTTGAGCTGGCAGCGAAACCGGCTTCGATCACATCGACCCGCAAACGCTCGAGCTGGCGCGCAATGCGCAGCTTTTCATCTTTGGTCATGGACGCGCCTGGCGACTGCTCGCCGTCACGCAATGTGGTGTCGAAAATGATGAGTTTGTCCGTCATGTCGTTTCTCCTGAGATGAATGGGATGGCCCGCAACGTCAAATTTCTGGCGACCAAAACAAAAGGCCCGTTGCGGGTGCAAACGGGCCTTTGTGGAAAAAATATGCGCGAACGCCTACCGTCTCCGCCCGTTGGGGGTTAGCAGTAGGGGTAGCGAAAATGCAAACATGCATTCAATGTAGCACAAGATAGACGAGCCCAAGGCCCTCATTTGTGCAGACCCCGCTCATCGGGCTCATCGGTCGATATGCTGATCACGCTGGTGTGCTGGCCCTTGGCCTTGCGCCAAGCATAAACCGCGTAGCCGCTGAGACCGTACACAACAAACACGCCAAAAAGAACGACAGGGGGATGCAAATTGACAACGGCAATGACCAAGGCAATCAGCACGATGGTGGCAAAGGGAACGCTCTTTTTCACCTGCAGGTCTTTGAAGCTGTAGAAGGGCACATTCGTCACCATCGTCAGGCCTGCATAGAGCGTGAAAGCAAACATGACCCAGGTAATTTGCCGCCAACTCAACCAGAACTCATCGCTCCCCCGCTGCACGCCCAGCTCCGTCATGAGCCAGATGAACCCCGCCACCAAGGCGGCAGCGGCAGGCGATGGCAAGCCTTGGAAATAACGCTTGTCCACGACCGTCGTATTCACGTTGAAACGTGCCAGCCGCAAGGCAGCGCAAGCGCAATAGACAAAGGCTGCCACCCAGCCCCACCGCCCCAGGCCATTCAAGGCCCATTCGTAGGCAATCAGCGCAGGCGCGGCACCAAACGACACCATATCGGACAAAGAGTCCATCTGCTCACCAAACGCGCTTTGGGTATTGGTCATCCGGGCCACACGGCCATCCAGACTGTCCAGCACCATGGCACAGAACACGCCCATGGCGGCCAGATCGAAGCGGCCGTTCATGGCCATCACCACGGCATAAAAACCGCCAAACAAGGCAGCGAGCGTGAAAAGGTTAGGCAGGATGTAAATGCCCTTGCGCCGCTTGCGCCCGACCAAACCCGAGGCATGATCAGCGTCATCAACTTCATGCATCCAATAGACCTCCAGCGCTTGATAGGCAAACACAAGCAGCTATAAAAGTGATAGTAAAGATCGGAACGACCGCTGAATCCGATGGATGAGCCAAGCGCCCTGCAGCGCCGCA
>JAQUDN010000020.1 GCA_028685665.1 Burkholderiaceae bacterium
GCTGGTGGCGGGGGGGTTTGGCGCCTGCATCACGACCCAGTCGGCCACCCGCTTGCGCTTGCCGGGCGTGGTGTACCGGCCGCTGCGTTCGCGCTACCTGCGGGACATCGAACTCAGTTGCCTGTACCGCACCGACGATGCCTCGCCGGTGCTGGCGGCCTTTCTCGACGTGGTGCGGGCCTTTGCCGCCCCCGCGCCCACCGCAGACGGTGCCGGGGGGCCGGACTGAGCCCGAACGGAGGAAAGCCAAGGCGGCGGCCATCCAGCGCCCCTCACGCCCCGGAAGGCCCGAGGCCGAGCGCCTGCAGTCCGGCCGCGGCAATGGCTTCATCCTGCGCCTCGCTGCCGCCGGACACCCCGATCGCGCCAATGCGCGCGCCCTGCTCGACGATGGGCAGGCCCCCGCCAAACGCCACGAAGCGCGGACGCAGGACCAGGCCCTCGCGGACCGCCGCCGAATGCGACTGCAGGACCTCCTGCCAGCGCGAAGTGGGCAGGCCGAAGCCCGCGGCCGTGTACGCCTTGTCGATGGCAATCTCCACCGAATGCAAGGGCGCCCCCGGCATGCGCACGAAGGCGGCCAGCACCCCGGCGGGGTCCACCAGGGCGACATTCACGGCCACGCCCAAAGACTGGGCGTGGGCCGCCGCCGCGGCAGCCACCGCCTGCGCGGCCTGCCAGGTGATGCAGTGCTGCACCACGCTGTGGGTGCTTGCAGAAACGCGGGCCATGCAGCGGGCTCCGGGCTCAGGTGTAGACGTCGGTGAACGACGCCACCACTTCGCCCGTGTGGTAGAAAATTCCGCTGCCCAGGCGGTCCTCGCTCCAGGTCGTCACCGGGCGGTCCGGCTGTGCCAGGTAGCCCAGGCCTGCGAAGGTTTCATTGCGATTGCCGCTGGGGTCGAAAAAGTAGATCGTCTCGCCGCGCGTGATGCCGTGGCGCGTGGGGGCCACGTCGATCTTGACCCTTTTCTTGGCCATGACATCGGCCGCCTTGAGCACGTCGTGCCAGGAATCCAGGAAAAACGAAATGTGGTGCAGGCCGCTGGTCGGCGCCCCGACAAACGCGATGTCGTGCGGCGTGGTGGTGCGGGCCAGCCAGGTGGCTGCCTGCATGTCCCCTGTGGGGCCCACCAGGATCTGCTCGGTCAGGAAGAAGTCCAGGCACTCGGTCATGAAACGGGTGTTGTCCGCCACGGTGTTGATGCCCGCCTCGGGGTTCATCTCGCACATCAGCAGGCAGTGGTCAAGCCAGTGCGCGCCAGCACCCCGCAGACCGTCGGGCCAGGGATCGGGGTTGAGGGTGCCGACCTCCGTCCCCACGTACTCCTTCATGGCGTACAGGCGCATTTCGTGGCCGCTGGGCAGGTGGAACTGCAGCATGCGCCCGGTGGCGGGCAAAGTGCCCTCGTCCAGCATGACGGTCGAGATGCCCCAGGCCTCAATGCGCGCCTGCAAGGCGTCCAGATCGGCATCCCGCTGGACCTTGTAGGCCACATGGTTCAGGCCGGCGCGGTCGCTCGGGGTCAGGATGAGCGAGTACTTGTCCCACTCGTCCCAGCATTTCAGATACACATTGCCCGCGCTGTCTTTCAGCGTGGTCTTGAGGCCCAGGACGTCCTCGTAGTGCCGGACGGCAGCGTCGATGTCCATGACGCGCAGGCTCGCGTGGCCAATTCTCAGTACTCCCATTGCATGTCTCCTTTGGTGGTTTCGGTGGGGGATTCAGTAGGTCAATTCACGGGGGGTGCCGCCACGGGAGTGGCTCCGCCCCAAAAGGGTTTGCGCAACTTGGGGCTCACTTCCAGGCGCACGGCCTGGGTGGGCGTCACACGGCAGGCCAGGGTGTAGCCGCAGGCCTCTTCCTCGGCGCTGACATGGGCCCGGCTCACGGGTCCCAGCGGCTGCACGGAGCCCTCGACGATGCGCACCTTGCAGACGCCGCAGCCCCCGTTGACGCAGCCGGCGGGAATGCCCTTGCGGCCCAGGCGCAGCATGCCGGCGAGCAGGCTCTCGTTGGTGGCGCAGTCGAAGCAATCGCCGGTCTGCGCCACGCTGACGCGGACTTGCGGACAAGGATGGTCACTCATGGCCGGGCCTAGATGGTGCGGAACAAGGGGCTGCGCGCCTGCTGCGCATCGGCGGCCGAGAGGAACTTCTCGGTGTAGATGTCCCGCTCGAACAGCCGGCCCTGCATCAAGGTGGCAATGCAGGCCTCGATCATGGGCGGGGGGCCGCACAGGTAGGCCTTCATGCCGCTGAACTGGCCATGGAAATGGGCCTTGGCCGCTTCATGGACAAAGCCCCGCGCGCCAGTCCAGCCGTCGCCGTCCGTGGGCGCCTCGGACAAGGCCGGCACATAGGTGAAGTGGGCGTGCTGCTGCGCCAGGGCCTCGAATTCGGCGTGGTAGTACAGCTCGGCGCGGCTGCGCTGGCCATAGACCAGGGTGATGGGCTGGGTGCAGCCCTGGGCCAGCAGGTCGAGGATCATCGAACGCGGACTGGACAGGCCGGAGCCGCCGGCCATGAACAGCATGGGCATCTGGGCGGAGCGGCGCACGAAGAAGCGGCCATAGGGCCCGGTGATGGGCAGGCGGTCGCCTTCGGCCAGGGTCTGGTGCAGCCAGGTCGTGCCGGCACCGCCGGGCACGATGCGCACATTCAACTCAATGTGCTGGCTCTGCCCGTCGGCCCCGGGGGCGTTGGCGATGGAAAACGCCCGTCCCCCCTCGGCGCCCGGAATCTGCACCTGCACGTATTGGCCTGCCTGGAAACGGAGGGGGCTCTCCAGGCGCAGGTGAATGGCCTTGATGGTGGGGGTGAGCGGCACGATGCGCTCGACGGTGGCAGCAAAGTCGCGCACCGGAATGACTTCGGCGTCGGGATCGTCCTCAATCTCGGCCTCGATGGTGGCATCGGACTGCAAGGTGGCGCAGCAGGCCAGGGTCTTGCCGTCGTCGCGCTCCATTTCCATCAGCGCAAACGGGTTGGCGGCGCCGTGGTCCACCTCGCCGGCGCAGACCTGGACCTTGCAGGTACCGCACAGGCCGTGGCCACAGGCGTGGGGAATGTAGATGCCCTGGCGCAGGGCGGCGTCGAGCAGCGTCTGGCCGTCTTCGACGTCGATGGTGGCGCCCAGGGGTTCGATGGTGAGTTGGTAACTCATGGGGAGTCTCCGCCCGCCGGACGCTGTGCAGCGCCCGGCGGATGACGAGGGTCAAAGATCAGCTGCAGGAGCCCGCGATGCCGGTCAGGCCGGGGGTGCGAAAACGGATCACATCCTTGTGCCCCAGGCCGTTCTCCTGCAAGGACTTGGCCGGGTCCGGCGTCCAGGGCTGGCCCGACTTGAACCACTGCACGGCATTCCAGTCGATCTGTGCAAAGTCAGGGTGCTCGCCATAGACCCCGGGCAAGATGGCGGCGCCCAGAGCCCCAAAGGGTGTCTCGGCTGGCAGCGGCAGGCACACGGGCGCACAGAACATCAAATGGTCTTCCCAGCCGATATAGAGCAAGGGGGCCGGAAAATTCCCGCGCACATCCTTGGCCGGGAAATCGTAGGGGCGGAGGGCGACCACGCTCATGGCTGAACTCCTTGGGCGGCACCGGGCAGTTCCTCGCCGCGCCAGGCAGCAAAGTTCTTCTGGTCTTCCGACCCTTCGAAGTCGAAGTTGTCGCGCCCGACCTGGACCTTGTACCAATCGAGCACCGCCGCCAGCGGATCGAAGCCTTCGGCCGTCGGGTCGGTGCCCTCGGGGAAGCAGTGGCCCTGGTAGATCTGGTGCACGGGCAGCCAGGACTGGATGTATTTCTCAGGCTCGTTGTCAAACACCTCCTTGCAGCCGTCGCTGCAGAAGTGGTACTTGTCCCCCTGGTGCTCGGACTCGCGGTAGCAGATCTTGGTCGGGTCGCCGGGTTCGGTGAAGACCATCGGGATCTGGCAGGTGGTGCACAGCATGGGCAGCGTCTTGTTGTAGAAGCGCTTGCCTTGCTGCTGCTGGGTACGCAGGTGCTCAAAGCGGGGACGGTAGTACTTGTCGAAGGTGTCGGGGTACTTCTCGCTCAGCCACTGCATTTCCTCTTCCTTGGGAATCCAGGTGTGGAAGGGGGCCGCAGCGCCGTAGTTGTAGAAGGTGTTCCAGGCCTGGTGGCTGATGTGGTCCTTGCCTTCGCAGGCCATCTTCCAGCCCTTGGGCTCGCGGATGCCGTAGCGTGCCAGGTCGCGGAACAGGGCGCCGCCGTTTTCCTCGGCGTACATCTCCCAGGCCTCTTTCCAGCTCATCACGCGCTTGGGCAGCATGTAGTCCTGCATCATGGCCACCAGGGTCAGCACGCGGTAGCCGCGCCAGAACCACTTGTCGATCCACTTCTGCACGATGGGCACATTGGCGGGGTCCTGCTCCAGCAGGAACTTGATGCACTCGATGCCCAGGGTCATGTGGCGCGACTCGTCGGACTGGGCCGAGAAGCCGAAGGTCACCGTGCTCATGTCGCCGTTGTGCGCAGCGCCCGACATGAAAGGCACGAACAGCAGGTTGGTCAGCACGTATTCGAACGAGAAGCTCACCGCCGTGAGGAACTCGAACGGCCCGGCGGTCAACGCATCTTCAAAGAAGGACTTGGGCACCGACAGGTACCACACGCGGTCAAACCAGTAACTGGCCTCGTGCATGCCATTGAAGTACTTGTTGTAGTGCGACAGCGCATGCGTCTCGGTCTGGAAGTGGCGCAGTTCATCGATCGACTGCATCTGCGCCGCCACGCGGGCCCCCGCGCCGGTGAAGTGGCGCCCGACATGGGCAAAGCCCCGGTGCGCGTAGTACTCCAGCGGGGTCACGCCCTGGATGAACAGCTTGAGCGCATTGAGGTAGCGCGCATCGCTCACCCCGAGCTGGCCGTTGTTCTGCGCGAACGCCTCGATGACGGCGTACAGCTTCTTCTCTTTCTCGCCCTGGTATTTCCAGTAGGCGTCCATGGTCAGGCGGAAGGGGTCTTCCCACTTGTCCCAGTCGTGGATCTTGATGCCTTCGTATTGGTCGTAAGGAAAGACCTTGTCCATGGGCTGGTAGGTGGTCTCCCAGGCCAGGTCGCGGGTCATGGCGGCATAGCGCTCTTTCAGACCCAGTTTCTTCTTGATGACGGGTGCGTCCATGTCAATCTCCTTGGTGGTGTGCGTGGCAATCGGGAGGGGGTTGGGGGTTATTGGCGCCAGCTCAACGACAGCACGTCGTCGTCTTCGTCGATGTGGCCCGAGAGGGTGACGAGGTTGATGTGCAGGCGCTGCAGGTCGTAGCGCTGCCCGGTCTGCTCCTCGATGGTTTCGCGGCGCACGGCCAGAAAGCCGGGGGCGTCGATCTTGACCAGGCCCGGCGAATACACGGCCACGGCCTGGGGGTTGTCGACGAGGATGGCCTCGACCACGGGGCGGGACTCTTCGTTGTCCTGAAAGGCAATGAAGACTTTTGAAACAGCTTCGGCAACAGTCATGGGACCTCCGGGGTTCACACAGCGAGACCGGCCTTGCGGGCACGGGCGTCCAAGGCGGTGCGCACGGCCGACAGGGCCTGCGCGCCGGCAGCACCGAGCGCGATGTCGGCCACCGGGGCCAGGGCGGCCTGGGCCTGATCGGCGGAGGTCTGGTACCACGCGGTGATCAGGGACCGGTTTTCGGGAGACGCCGCTGCCGCCACCTTCGTGACCGCATCGACCCAGCGGCTGCTTTCGTCGTGCCATTCGGGCATGAAGGCGGCCAGCATCGAGACCGCCGTGCCGCCTTGCAGCGCCAGGTGGTCGTCCACGAAATGCGTATAGATCAGGGGAAACAGCAGGCCATCGAGCGCCAGGTTCTGGGCGATGAACAGCTCGAACGGGTCCTGGACCACCAGGCTGTCCTCGACCCAACGGCGCAAGACCTGCCACTGCGGACGCTGGAGCCAGTCGTTCTTGCCGGCCTCCAGGGCGCCGGGTTCGCCCAGCGCCAGGCCCAGACGGGTGAGGTACTGCGCCACGCCCAGCTGGTCCATGGCGTGGAACATGGCGGGCGCCGTGAACACGGTGCCATAGCCACGCGAGCAGATGGTGCAGTTGTTCATATTGGCCGCCCAGGCCACATGGCGCAGGGGCATCAGCACCTCGACCGCCTTGGCGCGCAGGGCATCGCCCGTGCGCTCCACCAGATGGCGCGCCTCGATGAACTGGTAGTTGGACTCCATCGCCTCCTGCTGGCGGGCACGGGCCATCGTCCAGTTGGCGTAATAGAACTGGCGCGGATCGCGCAGTGCATCCCAGTCGGCGAGCTGGACGGCCGTGCGGCCCTTGTCGAACAGCTCGAACTCCGGCTCCCAGGTGGGGCGGTACTGGAAATTGGCCGTCGACTGCACGCCCAGAGTGGCTTCCAGGTAGCGCGACGCGGGTTTGTCGCCGGTATAAGCCGCCACGCGGGCGAAGGTGTGGCGCAGTGGCTTGATGTCACGCGCCTGCAGGTCAATGTTCATGCGTCATCTCCTCAAACAAAGGGGGAAACCGGGTTGTCAATGCGCCGCGCTGTCGTCCAGCCAGCGCACCTGCTGCGCCTCGCAGAACGCCTCGAAGGCCGACTGCGGCAGCAGCAGCTCCACGACCAGCTCGGACCAGCCAATCGAAAACTCAAACTCAACCAGGCCGTTGTCCCGTCTTTGGAGCACACGGACAAACCTGCGCGAGAGATCGCACAAGGCCGGGTCTGTGGCGGTGGGTTCTGCGTTCATGGCGGGCTCCTGGGGTATTGGCATGGTCCAGCTCTTTTGCAGAAGCTGTGCCAGCACGCGGCAAAAACCCAAGAATCTCGATAAAACAAGGGTTAGTCCCGAGGAAAAGCCCCTTTTTTCGCCCCCAACCCTTCGGGACCCCACCGGGCCATTTCACAATGCGAAGATTGGTGCGCTGCAATATGCTCATTTGGTGAAATCGCCGTTCCAGGCGCGATGATTTGATGAGCCCCTCTCAGCATCCGGGTTAACCCGTCTTCCCAGCAGAAATAATTTATCGATAGTCTTGGAATGTCCTCTGCGCCCCACCTTCCTCCCTTGCCCTCCGACGCCGACCTGCGCCGGCTCGTGCACTTCTCCGCTGGCGATGGCCGCATCTGGTTGTCGGGCCAGCGCATGCTGCTGGTCCACGCTGCAGCGCTGCACGTGCTGCGCCGGGAGTTGATGAACACGCTGGGCCCGTCCCAGACCCGCCGCCTGCTGCTGCGTGCCGGCTACGCCTCGGGCAAAAGCGACGCCCTGCTGGCACGCCAGGTGCGTCCCGATGCCTCGCTGTTCGACACCTTCGCGGTAGGGCCCCAGCTGCACATGCTGGAAGGGGCCGTGCAAGCCACCCCCCTCCTGTTCGAGATCGACGAAGCCGGGGGACACCTGCACTGCATGTACCGCTGGGACCACAGCTGGGAGGCCGAGGCCCATGCGCACGACTTCGGCCCGCAGGACGACCCCGCCTGCTGGATGCTGCTGGGCTACGCCTCGGGCTACACCAGCGCCTTCTTCAAGCGCCCCGTGCTTTACAAGGAGACCCAGTGCACGGCCTGTGGCCACAGCCACTGCCTGATCGAAGGCCGCTTCGCCGAAGAATGGCCAGACCAGGAGGCCATGGCGCAGGACTACCTGCCCGACTCCATGCTGGTGCAGCTCGACGAATTGCAATCGCAAGTGCACACCCTGCGCACCCAGCTCGAACCCGCCGATGACCTGGGCCGGCTGATTGGCCGCTCGCGCGCTTTCGAAAAAACCGTGGCGCTGCTGCGCAAGGCTGCCGCCACCCAGGTGACCGTGCTGCTGACCGGAGAAACCGGGGTCGGCAAAGAGCGCTTTGCCCGCGCCCTGCACGCCATGGGCGCGCGCGCAGACAAACCCTTCGTGGCCGTGAACTGCGCCGCGCTGCCCGCCGAACTGATCGAAAGCGAGCTGTTTGGCGCAGAAAAAGGCGCTTACACCGGTGCCTCCGCCACCCGCATCGGCCGCTTCGAACGCGCCCATGGGGGCACCCTGATGCTCGATGAACTGGGCGAGCTGCCCCTGCCCGCCCAGGCCAAGCTGCTGCGCGTGCTGCAAAGCGGCGAAATCGAGCGCCTGGGGGCCAACGAGACCCGGCGGGTGGATGTGCGCGTGGTCGCGGCCACCAACGTCGATCTGGAAAAAGCCGTCGAAGAAGGCCGCTTCCGCCGGGATCTGCTCTACCGCCTGAACGTCTATCCCATCCGCATCCCCGCGCTGCGCGAACGCGCCGACGACATCGAACTCCTGGCCCTGCACCTGCTGCAGAAATACGCGGTCCGCCACGGCAAGCGCGTGGCCGGCTTCACCGACCGCGCCCTGCTGGCCATGCGCACCCATGCCTGGCCCGGCAATGTGCGCGAACTGGAGAACCTGATCGAGCGCGGCGTGATCCTGGCCCCCTCGGACGAAAGCGTGGATGCCGACATGCTGTTCCCGCACATCACCGTCCAGATGGGCGCCACGGTCAACGCACGCGGGTCGCTGGAGCGCACGATGGCGGCCCCGGCGGCGCAGTCCGGGGCGCTGTACGACACCCTGCAGCACAGCGGCCTGTCGCTCGAAGCCCTCGAAGACACCCTGATCCGCGAAGCCGTGGCCCGCGCCGGGGGCAACCTCTCGGCCGCAGCGCGCACCCTGGGCCTGACCCGGCCCCAGCTGAGCTACCGCCTGTCGCGCCTGAACGAGCGCAAAGGCCCCTGACCCCCACCCGACCATGGCCAAACGTCCTTTTTTTCCGGCGGATGCCGAAGTGCCCGAAGGCAGCGCGGACGCCTCGCGCACCCTGATCGAGCAGACCTATGCCGCACTGCGCGCGGACATCGTCGAGGGGCGGCTCGCACCGGGCGAGAAACTGCGCGTGGAGCACCTGCGCAAGGACTACCAGGTCAGCGCGGGCACGCTGCGCGAAGCCATCACGCGGCTGGCCAGCGACGCCCTGGTCACCACCGAAGGCCAGCGGGGTTTTCGGGTGACCCCGATCACCCTCGAAGAACTGGAAGACCTGACGCGGCTGCGCGTGCAGATCGAGATCGAAGCCCTGCGCCAGTCGATCCGCCACGGCGGCGCCGCCTGGCGCACGGCGCTGCGCCAGAGCTACGAAGCCCTCTCGGCCGTGGAACAACCGATCCAGGCCGCACAGCGCCGGCAGTGGGAGGTGCTGAACATGCGCTTTCACGAAGCGCTGCTGCATGGCCACCCCTCGCCATGGACGCACCGGATCCTGCGCATGCTGTCGCGCCACAGCGAGCGCTACCGCCGCTACGCCATGGGCCTGCCCGGCCAGGTCCGCGACGTGCATGCCGAACACACGGCGATCTTCGAGCGCGCGATGGACGGCCACGAAGCCCGCGCGGCGCTGGCCCTGGAGGCCCATATCCGCACCACCCCCGACCTGCTCGCGCAGGCCCTGCGCAGCGGCCGGCTCAGCCTGCCAGGCCCCCCCGCGTCCCTCGAAACAGCCGGGGGCCCGCCGGACCCGCTCTCCGCGTCAACGTCTATCGTCGCCAGCCCTGGGACCTGAGTCTCCTGGATTGCTAAAATTATCCAGAAAACCACCCATAACTTTCCACAGAAACAAAAAGGCACCCGCCATGGAAAACGCCATTGCACGCCCAGACCCCGGAATGGTGCTGGCCAAAGCCACTGTCCGCGCGAGCCAGTTCCTGGGGATGAATGGCGCCATCCTGGCCAGTACGCTGGGCTTGAGTGCGCCCACGGTATCGCGCATCCTTCATGAGAACAAAGCGATTGCGCCAGCGAGCAAGGAGGGCGAACTGGCCATGTTGCTGATTCGCGTGTACCGCTCGCTCGACGCCCTCGTGGGAACCGACCCTGCCAAGCGCCAGTTGTGGATGACCGGATTCAACAAGGGCCTGGGCGGCGTGCCGCTGCAGCTCATCCAGCGCGTGGAGGGCCTCGTTGCCACCCTGAACTACCTGGATGGCATGCGCGCACCCTCATGAGCCAGGCAGAGTTGGAATGGTTTGACGCAAGCATCCAGACCCGCCAGGCGCTGGTCTGGCGCGGAGTGGAGTCCCAGTACGCTGTGGCAACGATGCGATTGGTGGATTCGCTGGCGGAGCAGGAGCTCCTGGAGCAGCTCCTGGAGGGCAGCAAGCCTCCGATCCACAAGGATTGGCACTACCTGCTTTTCACCCCTTTCCGGTATACGCCCCCACATGCCCACCGGTTCCGCCCAGCCCATGCGCGGGGGCAGTGGTACGGCGCTGTGAACCCCGTGGCCGTCTGCGCTGAAATCGCCTACTGGCGGTACCGCTTCATCCTCGACAGCGCCACGCTGGTGGCCACGGAATTGCTGACCGAACACACCTTGTTCCAGGCCATCGTTCAAGGGCCTTCGATGGACCTGATGCAAGCGCCTTGGCTCCAGAAGCGGGATCTGTGGACGCATGGCAGCGATTACACAGCCACCCAGGCGCTGGCGGCCGAGGCCGTGCGAAGGGGCGTGCAGTGGCTGAGCTACGAATCCGTGCGAGCCCCTGGCGAGGTTTGCGCCGTGGCGTTCGATCCGGATGCGCTGTCAGAGCCCCCTCAGGGCATTGATGCCACACGGCAAAGTTGGCACTGTAAAACGACCCGCAGCAAGGTCATGCTGATGGGGAATGCAGGCCGGTTCGAATGGAGCTTTTGACAGCAGGGGCACACTGCACGCGGTGGCCACGCAACGATAGAACACGGAAATTCGATACATTGGCGACCCATTCGATCCCTTGTTTTCAAGCCTCCCCCACCCCGCCCATGCTCCAGTACCTGACCGTCCCCGTCACCGCCTTCCAGCAAAACTGCTCCATCGTCTGGTGCGACGCCACGCACCGGGCCGCCCTCATCGACCCCGGTGGCGACATCGACCACCTGCTGGCCGAAATCCAGCGCCTGGGGCTGCAGCTGGAGCAGATCTGGCTGACCCACGCCCACATCGACCATGCCGGAGGCACGGGCGAGCTGGCCCAGCGCCTGCAGCTGCCCATCGTGGGGCCGCACCCGGGCGACCAGTTCTGGATCGACGGCCTGGCCCAGCAAAGCGCAATGTTCGGTTTTCCGCCCGCGCTGCCCTTCACGCCCACGCGCTGGTTGCACGATGGCGACACCGTCACCCTGGGCCAGGAAACGCTGAACGTGCGCCACTGCCCCGGGCACACGCCCGGCCATGTGGTGTTCCACGCCCCCCAGATCGAGCGCGCCTTTGTCGGCGATGTGCTGTTTGCCGGCAGCATCGGCCGCACCGATTTCCCCCAGGGCAACCACCAGCAGCTGATCGACAGCATCACCCAGCGCTTGTGGCCCATGGGCGACGCCACGGTGTTCATTCCCGGCCACGGCCCGGAAAGCACTTTCGGGCGCGAGCGCCAGAGCAACCCCTACGTGGGCGGGACCTGAACGGCCGAGGACCTGAGCGGCTTTCGCCGCCGGCCACGGGGCTTGCTTATAAAATCCGGCCCCGGCACGCGTCCCTCTTGCCCCAAGCGCTCCTTATTCAGGAGCAAGCACCCACGGCGCGGGGGGATTAGCAAATCATTTTTTCTTCGTTGCCAGCCGCGCAGAAAAACGCCATCCTCCCCCCTTTCCTTGCACAGCAGGCCCCGACCCGGGCCTGTTCCCTTTTTGCCATGACCTTCCACCGTTTCACCCCTTCCCTGCGCCCTGTCTCCCTGGCGGTCGCCCTGCTGTCGCCCGCCCTGGCTTTGGCGACCAATGGGTATTTCTCCCATGGCTACGGGGCCAAATCCCTGGGCATGGCCGGGGTGGGCATTGCCCTGCCCCAGGACGCGCTGGCCGCCGCCACCAACCCCGCCGGCACAGCCGCCGTGGGCAACCGCCTGGACCTGGGCGTGAGCCTGTTCTCGCCCAGCCGCAGCGCCGACATCCAGGGCAACGCCTTTGGCGCCGATGCCCACTACAGCGGCAACGACCGCAAGCACTTCGTGATTCCCGAATTCGGCTACACCCGGCAGGTGAACGCCTCGACCTCGGTGGGCCTGGCGCTGTATGGCAACGGCGGCATGAACACCGACTACGGCAGCAACCCCTACAGCCGCTTTGGCGCCCAGGGTGCCGCCGGGGTCAACCTGGAGCAGCTGTTCATCAGCCCCTCGGTGGCCCACCGCATCAACGAGCAGCACACCGTGGGCCTGGCGCTGAACATCGCGCACCAGCGGTTTGCGGCCAAGGGACTGGGCCTGTTCGGCGGCTTCTCGGGCGCGCCGGGCCAGGTCAGCAACCAGGGCACGGACAGCAGCACCGGCGCCGGCCTGCGCCTGGGCTGGACGGGCCAGGTCAGCCCCCGCCTCACCCTGGGGGCCACCTGGTCCTCGCGCATCCACGGGCGTTTTGACAAATACCAGGGGCTGTTTGCCGATGGCGGCGGCTTCGACGTTCCAGAAAACTACGGCGTGGGCGTGGCCTTCGCGGCCACCCCCGCGCTGACGCTGGCCGCCGATGTGCAGACCATCCGCTACAGCCAGGTCGCCTCGGTGGGCAACTCGGCGGCCAGCCTGTTTGCCGGCCAGCCGCTGGGATCGGCGAACGGCCCGGGCTTTGGCTGGCGCGATGTCACGGTGCTCAAGCTCGGCGTGGCCCACCAGGCGCGCCCCGACCTGACGCTGCGCGGCGGGGTCAGTTTTGCGAACCAGCCGGTGCCCAGCCAGGAAACCTTCATCAACATCCTGGCCCCCGGCCTGGTGCGCAAGCACCTGAGCTTCGGCGCCACCCTGACCCGCCCGAACGGCGGCGAATGGACCGGCTACATCGCCCACGCCTTCGGTGAAACCGTGCGCGGCAACGGCTCGATCCCGGGCGGCATGCCCCCCGGCGGCTTCGGCGGCGGCAATGCCAGCGTGCGCCTGAAGGAAACCATGGTCGGTATCGCCTACAGCTGGAAGCTGTAAGCCCCCCGCCCGCCGCCGCCCCCGCACCGCAGGCAGCGCCCGCAAGGCGCCCGCGCCCTGCGGGGGGCACCCCCGGGGCCGCGCCCTGGCCAGACCGCTCGGCCACAATCGCCGCATGTCCGACCGCTCCACCGTCCTTCGCCATGCCGCCACCGTGCTCACCGGGCAGCTGGCCACCATGGCCTTTGGCATCACCGACACCATCGTGGCCGGGCGCCATGCCGAGGCTTCGCTGGCCGCGCTGTCGGTGGCCTCGGCGATTTTCATCAGCGTCTCGGTGGGGTTGATGGGCGTGCTGCAGGCGCTGCTGCCGGTCTGGGCCGAGGAGCGCGGCGCACAGCGGCCCGCCATGATCGGCACCCTGTTCCGCCAGGCCCTGTACCTGTGCGGCCTGGTTTCGGGGCTGGGCGCGCTGGTGCTGTGGGTTCCCGGCCCGCTGCTCAGCGCCGCCGACATCCCCCCCGCCCTGCATGGCACGGTGCGCAACTACCTGGCCGTGCTGGGCTTTGCCATGCCCCTGAGCCTGTTCTTCCGGCTGTTTTCCACGCTCAACCAGGCCCTTGGCCACCCCCAGGCCGTCGCCCGCATTCAGCTGCTGGGCCTGGCCCTGAAGGTGCCGCTGTCGGTGTGGCTCACTTTTGGCGGCGCCGGCATGCCGGAGCTGGGCGCCGTGGGCTGCGCCTGGGCCACCCTGCTGGTCAACGCCGCCATGCTGGCGGCCAGCCTGTGGCTGATGCGCACCCAAAGCATCTACCGCCCCCTGCGCCTGTGGCAGCGCATGGAGCCGCCC
Organism: Burkholderiaceae bacterium; assembly: GCA_028685665.1. Classification (GTDB taxonomy): domain Bacteria; phylum Pseudomonadota; class Gammaproteobacteria; order Burkholderiales; family Burkholderiaceae_C; genus JAQUDN01. The sequence continues at coordinate 13,728 of JAQUDN010000020.1, forward strand.
CACCCCGCCCTGCTGCTGCAATTCGCCAAGCTGGGCGTACCGGCAGGGCTGACCATCCTGGTCGAAGTCACCTCCTTCACCATGATGGCGCTGCTGATTGCCCGCCAGGGCGTGGTGCCCGCCGGCGCGCACCAGATCGCCGCCAACCTGGCCGCCGTGCTCTACATGGTGCCGCTGTCGCTGTCGATTGCCACCAGCGCGCGGGTCAGCTTTTGGCGCGGCGCGGGCGACGAAGCCCGGGCCCGCCAGGTGGCCTGGATGGGTTTCAAGGTCGTAGCCCTGATGGGGATTGCGCTGGCAGCTCTTTTATTCATAGCACGCACCCCGCTGGCCCAGCTGTATTCCAGCCAGCCCGCCGTGGCCACGCTGGCGGCGGCCCTGCTGGCCTGGGTGGCGGCCTACCACGCGGTGGACGGGGTGCAATGCTTCAGCCTGTTCATCCTGCGCTGCTACCGGGTCACGGTGGCGCCGCTGGTGGTGTACGGCGTCATGCTCTGGGGCGTGGGCCTGCTGGGCGGCTACCAGCTCAGCTACCAGGGCCTGGGCCCCTGGCCCGCCCTGACCACCCCCGCCACCTTCTGGATCACCAGCGCCGGCGCCCTGGCCGTCACCTCGCTGGTGTTTGTGGGCCTGCTGGCGCGGCAGTTGCGCGCGCCCTGAGCCCGCAGCGCGGAGATCAAGGACGCAGACCATCGCACCGACCCCGAAGACGGGCCTCGGCCTGGAAGATCCGGACAAAAGTGAGCCTCCCAGGCCATACGCTCCAGCGATAGACGCTCTTTTTCAAGGCGGCTCAGGGCCGCTGGCGGGCCGCAGCGAACAGCCCTTGCACCTTGGGCACATTGCGCTCCAGCTCCTGGATGCGGGCGGGGCCGGAGGGGTGGGTGGACAAAAACGCCAGCCCGCCCTGGGCGCTGCCCGAGGCATTGCCCATTTTTTGCCACAGGCTGACGGCCGCTTCGGGGCGGTAGCCGGCGCGCGCGGCGAGTTCCAGGCCGACCAGGTCGGCGTCGGTTTCGTCGGAACGGCTGAACTTGAGCGACAGCAGCTGCCCCCCCAGGTTGGCCGCCATATGGCCCAGATCGCCCAGGCCCAGCAATTGCGACCCCAGGCGCAGGCCGATGCTGGTGGCCTGGGTCTTGACCAGTTGCTCGCGCGCGTGTTCGCGCAGGGCGTGGGCCATTTCGTGGCCCATGACCATGGCGGTCTCGTCATCGCTGAGCTGCAGTTTGTCGAGGATGCCGCTGTAGAACGCAATCTTGCCGCCGGGCATGCAGAAGGCGTTGACCTGGGTGCTGCCGATCAGGTTGACCTCCCAGCGCCATTGGCGGGCGCGGTCGTTCCAGGGCTGGGTGAAGGGGATCAGGCGCCGGGCAATCGCGTGCAGGCGCTGCAGTTGCGGATGGCCCTCGGGCGCCAGCGAGCGCTGGGAGCGCGCCTGGGCCAGCAGCTGCTGGTATTGCTGGGCGGCCGAGGATTCGAGGGTTTCGGCGGGCACCAGTTTGCGCACCGCCGAAGCAGAGCCCACGTCCACCTGCGCCAGCGTGCTGGCGGGCGCCACCAGGCCAGCCCCTGCGGCCAGCAGGAAACCACGGCGGGCAAACCAAGGGGAAGAAGGAGCGGGGCAGAGTAGGCACATAGGTCAATAATAGATAAAAACCCGGGGGGCGAGTTCCTGGCGGACCGCCCTGCGGGCCCGCTCCAGCCTCCCGCGGTTCCGGCCCCTGCCTTCTTGTTTGTTTTCGCTTCATGCCACCCTCCCATCCCGACACCCTGGCGCCCGGCGCCGACCCGGCCCCGCGCCCTTCCTGGCGGCAGACGCTGCGCGTGTACCTCGAGCCCGCCAGCCTGCGCATGCTGGCACTGGGCTTTGCGGCCGGGCTGCCGCTGCTGCTGGTGCTGGGCACCTTGAGCTTTCGCCTGCGCGAGGCGGGCATCGACCGCAGCACCATCGGCTACCTGAGCTGGGTGGGGCTGGCCTATGGCTTCAAGTGGGTCTGGGCGCCGCTGGTGGACCGCCTGCCGCTGCCGCTGCTGACGCGGGCACTGGGGCGGCGGCGCAGCTGGTTGCTGCTGTCCCAGGGCCTGGTCGTGGCGGGGCTGGTGGGCATGGCGCTGGCCGACCCGCGCGCCACGCTGGGGCCCATCGTCTGGTGCGCGCTGGCCGTGGCATTGGGCTCGGCCACCCAAGACATCGCGCTGGATGCCTTTCGCATCGAGTCGGCCGATGCGCGGCACCAGGCCGCGCTGGCGGCGTCCTACCAGACGGGCTACCGCCTGGCCATGATCTGGGCCGGCGCCGGGGTGCTGTGGATTGCGGCGCGCGCCGAAGCCGCGCCCGCCCTGGGCCAGGCCCTGGCGCAGGGCGCGGCCGCCTACCAGAACGGCGCCTGGCAGACGGCCTACCTGGTGATGGCGGCCTCGATGGCCGTGGGGGTGGTCACGGTGCTGTTCTCGCGCGAGCCCGCGCCCGTGGCCTTGCCCCCCGCCAAGAATGTGGCCGACTGGCTGCGCGGCGCCGTCGTCGAGCCCTTTGCCGACTTTCTGGGCCGCTACGGCCGCCAGGCACTGCTGATCCTGGCGCTGATAGCGGTCTACCGCATCAGCGATGTGGTCATGGGCATCATGGCCAACCCGTTTTATGTGGACCTGGGCTTCACCAAGGACGAAGTGGCCGCCGTGACCAAGGTCTATGGCGTGGTCATGACGCTGGTGGGCGCCTTTGTGGGCGGGGTGCTGTCGATGCGCCTGGGCGTGATGCGCATCCTGATGCTGGGCGCGGTGCTGAGTTCGGCCAGCAACCTGCTGTTCGCCTGGCTGGCCGGCCACGGGCACGATGTGGGGGCGCTGATCGCCGTGGTCTCGGCCGACAACCTGGCCAGCGGCATCGCCTCAGCGGCCTTCATTGCCTACCTGTCGAGCCTGACCAACATCCGCTACTCGGCCACGCAGTACGCGCTGTTCAGCTCGATGATGCTGCTGGCCCCCAAGTTCGTGGCCGGGTTCTCGGGCGACTACGTCGATGCCCACGGCTACGCCCAGTTCTTCACCGCCACGGCGCTGCTGGGCCTGCCGGTGCTGGGGCTGGTGTGGCTGGCGGGGCGGGTGAAGGCCGTGCCCCACGATCCGGGGGTTTAACGGCATTTTTGGCCTCCAGGCCCATGGATACCAGCGGTAGCAGCTCTCTTTTCAGGAGTGATTGAGCCCACGGCGTCCCGGTGGGCCGCTGCCGGCAAGATGATGGGCCTGGACCGCAATGCCATTTTTGCCTACCATGGGTGCCAAATGGCTTTTGATTTCCGGAAAGACCCCATGACCCCTGCCAGCCTGCACCCCTCGTTCGTTTCGGCGCTGAACCTGCTTGGGGGCGAGGGCGTGCTGCACGCCCGGCCCCGCGTGGGGATGGACTGGATTCCCCTGGTGCGCCAGGGTCTGCCATCGGCGTCGGTCGATGCCGTGGTGCGCCTCACGCGCATCACGCAGAGCGAACTGGCGCACGCGCTCGCCATTCCGGAGCGGACACTGGCCAGGCGCAAGCGGGAGGGGGCGCTGTCGCCCGAGGAGTCCGCCAAATTCGTGCGCCTGGCCCGCGTGGTCGAGCGCGCGGAAACCGTCTTTGAAGCCTCCGACAGTGCCCTGAACTGGCTGCAAAGCCCCAACGCGTCGCTTGGTGGCGTGACCCCGCTGTCGCTGCTGGACACCGATCTGGGGGCGGACAGCGTGCTGGACACCCTGGGACGAATCGAGCACGGGGTGTTCGCCTGATGCGCACGGCCTGGCGCATCACTACCGCGCGCTTTGCCCAGACGGCCTTCAGTGGTGAGGGCGCGCGGCTGTACGGTGGCCGCTGGAATCCCAAGGGCCACGAGGTGGTCTACACCGCCGAGTCGCAGTCCTTGGCGCTGCTGGAGCTGATGGTGCAGGATGATCCCTTGCGCGCGCACTATGTCCTGATCCCGGCGCAGTGGCCGGACGACCTACCGCAGACACGCATCGAGGTCGATCAACTGCCGCAGGACTGGCGCACCCTCGGCACCCGGGACGTCCTCCAGGCCCTGGGGCGGGCGTGGCTGGAAGGCGCGCAGACCGCCGTGCTGAACGTCCCCAGCGCCGTGGTGCCGGCAGAGCGCAACGTCTTGTTCAATCCACGCCACCCGGATTTCGCCCGCATCGTGATCGGTGCGCCCCAGTCCCTGCAGACCGATACGCGGCTGCTGCGCAATCTCGGCCGACCCGTGTGACGGTGCGCGGCCCCGAGATCAGCATCCCCTTGCACGGCGGGCCTTCTCATCCGTGTTTTTGGCCTCCAGGCCCATGGATACCAGCGGTAGCAGCTCTCTTTTCAGGAGTGATTGAGCCCACCGCGCCTTGGTTTACCGCCTCTTTACCTGGCTGAAACCCCGCACTGACGCAGGGGCGCGATGCTCCCATTCCCGCCACTACACTGGGACGCATGACCGTGCAGCTGCTGATGATCGAAGACGACACCCGCCTGGCCCAGATGGTGGGCGAGTACCTGGGCCAGTCGGGCCTGCAGCTCACGCACCGCCCCGACGGCCGCAGCGGGCTGGCCCGGCTGCAGGGGCCCGAGGCGGGCGCCCTGCCGGATCTGGTGATCCTGGACCTGATGCTGCCCGACATGGACGGGCTGGAGGTCTGCCGGCGCATCCGCGCCCTGCCCGGGGCCGCCGCCCAGGTGCCGATCCTCATGCTCACGGCCAAGGGCGACCCCATGGACCGCGTGATTGGCCTGGAGCTGGGCGCCGACGATTACCTGCCCAAGCCGTTTGAGCCGCGCGAGCTGCTGGCGCGCATCCGGGCGATCCTGCGCCGCCACACGGAAGGCCCTGCCGCCGCCGCCCCTGCGGCGCTGCGCTTTGGTTCGCTCGAAATCGACCGCGATGCCCGCACCGTCACGGTGGCGGGCGAAGCGGCCGAGCTGACCTCGCACCAGTTCGACCTGCTGGTGGTCCTGGCCGAGCGCGCGGGCCGGGTGCTGACGCGCGACCAGATCATGGAGGCCGTGCGCGGGCGCGAACTCGAAGCCTTCGACCGCTCGATCGACGTGCACATGGGCCGCATCCGTGCCGCCATCGAACAGGACGCCAAGAACCCGCGGCGCATCCTGACGGTGCGCGGCGTGGGCTATGTGTTCGCCAAGCAGCAGGATTGAGGGAGCGCGATGAAGCTCTCCAACCCGTTTTCCCGGCGCCTGTACCTGCGCATCTGGCTGGCCGTGGTGGGCGGCGTGGCGGTGCTGACGCTGGCCGTGGGCTGGGCCTGGCGGATTGCGGCCGAGCAGCACCAGAGCAGCCCCGCCCTGACGCCCTCTTCGCGCGAAATCGTGCTGCGCAACGCACAGGGTGAGGTGCTGGTGCGCGGCATGGGCACGCGCCAGCCCGGGCACCCGACCGAGGCCATTGAGTTCCAGATCGAGACCGACAGCGGCGAGACCCTGGTGCTGGCCATGGCCCCCCGCCCGCCCCGCCCCGAGCGCATGGAACGGGGCGAGCACGGCAGCGGGCGGGGCGCCCGCCCCGGGCACCCCGGCCTGCCGCCCCCGGCCAGCACGGCGGCCTTCTGGACGCGCCCGCCCTTCGGCTTTTTATGGATGCTGGGCCTGGTCGGCCTGGCCGTGGCCCTGGGGGTGTTTCCCATCCTGCGGCGCCTGACGCAGCGGCTGGAAACGCTGCGGCGCGGGGTGCAGAAGTTTGGCGAGGGCGACCTGGCGGTGCGCGTGCCGCTCCAGGGCCAGGACGAAGTCGCCGACCTGGCCCGCCAGTTCAATGCGGCCGCGGCCCGCATCGAAACCCTGGTGGCCTCGCACAAATCGCTGCTGGCCAATGCCTCGCATGAGCTGCGCTCGCCCCTCACGCGCATCCGCATGGGGCTGGAGCTGATGGGCGGCCACCAGCCCTCGCCAGCCTTCCGCGACGAAATCCTGCGCAACATCGCCGAACTCGACCAGCTGGTGGACGAGATCCTGCTGGCCAGCCGCCTCGACAGCCGCGAGGCCGATGTCGGCAGCGTGGAGCTGGTGGACCTGATCGGCCTGGCCGCCGAAGAGTGCGCCCGGGTGGACGCCGACCTCGATGTGGGCGGCAGCCCCGCCCTGCTCGAAGTGCAGGGCGTGGCCAAGCTGCTGCGCCGGGCCCTGCGCAACCTGCTGGAAAACGCACGCCGCTACAGCAGCGGCGAGATCACGGTCACGGTGCAGGCCTCGGCCGCACAGATCACCCTGCGGGTCTGCGACCGGGGCCCTGGCGTGCCCGCCGATCAGCGCGAACGCATCTTCGAGCCCTTTTATCGCCTGCCGGGAGCCAGCGAACGCGCTGGCGGGGTGGGCCTGGGGCTGGCCCTGGTGCGCTCGATTGCCAGCCGCCACCAGGGCCGCGTGCACTGCGAAGACCATGCCGGGGGCGGCGCCTGCTTTGTGCTGCAGCTGCCAAGGCACCGGCCCGGCGCCTGAGAGCCTGTTCATGGTCTTTTCATGGCGTCCGCAAGGTGGCAAAACGCTGCAATCGAGGCGCCCGCCGCAGACCAGGCTGGTGCCTGGACCAGGCGGGCAACGATGAGTGCGGTGTTTTGCCGCCTTGCCCGCAGGGTTGCTCCATGCCAGCGGCGTCTGCAGCGTTGCCAATCCTCGCCGGGCCACCAGCCCGGCTGCGGTTTGCGCCTTGCACCCACCGCCGGCATGGAGCAACGGACACCATGAAAAGACCATGAACAGGCTCTTACGGCGGGGTGCGCGCGGACCTGCGGTGCTGCCGCAGGGGACCGGGGCCGGGCCTGCGCACTGGGGCGACTGGCGCAGGAGCGCGCCGGCGGACGGGCGCACTGGCAGACGGGCGCAAAATAGGCCGCCTGCGGCCCCGGTGGCCGCCCACTTACCGGCCCTTTCTCCCCATGAACCTGCTGCAAAACTCCCGTTTTTCTGCCCGCTTCGGGCTGAGCACCCCCATCGCCCTCGCCCCCATGGCCCTGGCCTCGGGCGGAGCCCTGGCCGCCGCCTGCGCACGCGCCGGGGCCCTGGGCCTGGTCGGCGGGGGCTATGGCGACCTGGCCTGGACCCAGCGCGAATACACCCTGGCGCTGCAGGCGCAGGACACCGGCCGCATCGGTTGCGGCTTCATCACCTGGAAGCTCGACGAAGACGCCTCGGCCCTCGACTGGGTGCTCGGCCTGCCGCCCGAGCAGCGGCCGCGCGCGCTGATGCTGTCGTTTGGCGATCCGCGCCCCTACGCGGCCCGCATTGCCGCCAGCGGCGCCGCCCTGATCTGCCAGGTGCAGCGCCTGGAGCAGGTGCCCCAGGCCCTCGAAGCCGGGGCCGCCGTGGTCGTGGCCCAGGGTGCCGAGGCCGGTGGCCACGGCATGAACGCCCTGAACGGCCGCGCCACCTTCACGCTGGTCCCGGAAATCGCCGACCACCTGGCAGCCCAGTCCCCCGACACCCTGCTGCTGGCCGCAGGGGGCATTGCCGATGGCCGGGGCCTGGCCGCCGCCTGCCTGCTGGGCGCCGACGGGGCGCTGATCGGCTCGCGCCTGTGGGCCACCCAGGAAAGCCTGGCGCCCCAGGGGGCCAAGGAGATGGCGGTGCACACCGACGGCGACGGCACCGCCCGGACGGCGGTGTTTGACATCCTGCGCCGCAAAAACTGGCCGGCCCCCTACGACTTTCGGGCCCTGCGCAACGCCCTGCACCGCCAATGGGAAGAACGGGTGGACGCCTTGCGCGCCGACCCGGCCGCCGCGCGGGCCACCTACGACGCGGCCGTGGCGGCCGGCGACTTCAGCGCCGCCCATGCCACGGTCGGCGAGGCCGTGGGCCTGGTGCACGACCTTCCCACCGCCGGCGCGCTGATCGCGCGCATCGATGCCCAGGCGCGCCGCGCCGGGGGCTGAGCCAGAAAACCACCCGCAGGGGGGGCTGCAGGCGCCCCGCTTCCCCAGGGCACGTCCCGGGCACCCGCTAAAGTACTCTGATTTTGATAGCTAGCAGTGCAATCCAGGCAAGCGCCAAAGGCCGTTTGGCCTGTCAACCGGGACCACCGCCCCTGCGAACGACAGTCAGTTCGTCCAGGGCAGATCGCGCGCCTCGCCCTGGATGACCGGGTGTTCGCGGTGCAGGGTTTCGCCGGCCAGCACGCGCTCGTAAAACTGCAGGTAGCCGCGCGCCATGGTGGCGGCGCTGAAATGGTCCTGCACATGCTGGTGGCAGGCCCGGGGGTCCCACTGGCGGCTGCGAATCGCCTCGGCCAGCACCGGGGCCTGGGCCGAGAGGGTGCCGCAGGACTCCGGCACCAGTTCGGGCAAGGCGCCGTAAGGCGTGGAAAACACCGGGCAACCGAAATACAGGCTTTCGATGATGGCCAGGCCAAAAGGCTCGTGCCAGCGCACCGGAAAAATCAAGCCCCGCGAGGCATTGAGCAAGTCGTTTTTCTGCGGCCCGCCCACCATGCCGAAGAAATGCACGCGCCGCGACAGGGTCCAGCGAAAGCCCCGGCGCAGGTTGAGCCGGTGGCCCCCCAGCACATCCAGCTCCACCCCGGCCAGCTGGGCCACGCGGATCGCGCCGCGCACGTTCTTGACCGCCCAGGCCGCCTTGCCCAGAAAGTGGTAGTGGGGCCGAGGGCGCTCGAAATCGACCGGGCCGTAGGCCGACCAGTCGAGCCCGTTGTAGACGAACTGGGTCGAGCCGTAGCGCTGGGCATGGTTGCGCGACAGGAACACGGTGTTCAGCGGCAAGGGCTTGGGCTTGCGCGCGTTGCCGTGCTCGGTGACCAGGTGGGGGCGGCCCACCTCGGTACGGGGGTTGAACTGGAAGTGGACGATGTCCACATCGGCCGGAATCTGCGCATCCCAGGGCTGGTCGGGCCGGATGGGCAGCACCTGGCCGAAGTCGCAGCTCGAACCCTCGGGCACCAGGTAGCTGACGCGGTGGCCCAGCTGGACCAGGGTTTTGCCCAGATCCCAGATGACGCGCTCGGTGCCGCCATAGCCAAAGACCGGAATCGCCGAATTGTTGACCAGCAGGATGTGCATGAAAGTGCCTGTCGTCAGGAAGCCTTGGGGCCTGCGCCTGGGTGCCGCCCCCACAGGGCGCCGGACACCAGCAGGCACATGAACAGATAAAACATATTGCCGCTGTTGTGGGCCAGAAACGCCTGGGTCAGGCCAAAACTGGCATACGACAGCGGCAGCAAAACCCCGACCAGGCGCAGGCTCAGGGCCTCGCGGTCCCATTGTCCCTGGGCGTCGGTCACGCGGGCGCGCGAGGGCCAGAACAGCGCCAGGGGCACGCCATAGAACAGCAGCAGGACCAGAACCCCGAGCAGGCCGCGCTTGGCGAACAGGTCCAGGGCATCGTTGTGGGCATGGCCGTACTGCAGGACCATGGGATGGGCCTCGCCCGCCGCCACGCGGCGGGCTTTTTCGGCCTCGTAGCCGGCGCGGCCCCAGCCGGTCCAGGGCCGATCGCGCCCCATGGCCCAGGCCAGCGACCAATGCGACAGGCGGTGGCCCACCGAGGTGGCCCCATCACCTTGCGCGCGGTAGGTCTCGACCTCGTGCTGGGCTTCCTGGATGCGCTCGTGCACCGCGGGGGTCTGCGACAGCAGCAGCGCCGCCAAGGCCAGCCAGGCCACGCCCCACCAGGCCCGCCGCTGCCCCAGGCGGGCCAGCAAGCCGGCGCACAAGGGAAGGACGATCACCAGGGCCAGCCAGCCGCCGCGCGACTGGGACAGCAGCGAGCCCACGGCACCCAGCAGCAGGCCCAGGCCCCACAGCCCGCGCCGCGCCCGGGACCAGCAAGGCCAGTGCACCACCAGCACCCCGCCGCACATCAGGGCCAGCAGCAGGCTCAGATTGCCGTACTGGATCGCATTGGTGTAGCCCGCCGCGCGCGGCCAGTGCAGGCCCAGGACCTGGTACAGCGCCACCAGCCCGCTGCCGCAGGCCCCCACCACCAGCCCCGCCCACAGCCAGGCGGTGCGCGGCGCAAACGCCAGCACCCAGAACAGGCAAGGCAGGGCGATCAGGTACTTGAGGGGTTTGTCAAAGCTGCCCCAGCCCCAGGCGGCCCCCACGTCCAGCAACCAGATGGCGGCCATGGCGGCAAAGGCCGCGGCCAGGGCCCAGGCCTGGCGCGGCACGGGCCGCCCCGCCCAGGCGCCAAGGCTGGCCAGGGAGAGCAGCACCATCACGGCCGCGCCATAGGAATAGCCCGAAGGCACCCACAAGGCCAGCCCGGGCACCAGAAAGGCGGCCAGGCTCGCCCCCTGCCAGAGAAAGCGATGCAAGGGCGTCAACGCCGCACCCGGCCCGAGAGGCTGTCGCGGTCGAACCGCAGGGCGGCGTAGCGAAAGAAGGCCTCCAGCGCCACGAACAGGCAATACAGAAAACCCGCTCCGCCGCACAGAAAACCCAGGCGGAACACATACAGGCGCAGGAACATCGATCCGCCAGAAGCCAGTCCGCGCAGCACCCCGCCGCGCTGGCCTTTCTCGGCGCGCTTGGCGGCGCCCAGCATCACGTACTGGGTCAGCTTGTCGAGGCTGGCACGGACCGTCTCCCGGGAATAGTGCAGCAGGCGCGCGCGCACCAGGCGGCGCGGCACCCGGTCGCCTTCGGGGCCGGTGTGCAGGATGGCCTGCTCGTGCACCACGCCCACATACTCCTTGAGCATGGCGCGGAAGAACAGGCGCTCGATCTGGGAACGCGACAAGAAGTAGCGCAGCTCCTGGCCGAAGGCCACCATGCGCCAGCGGATCTTCCAGACGGCCTGCTCGCCCGAGCGCACGATGGCCTGCAGCTCCTCCTGGAACGCCGGGGTCATGACCTCGTCGGCATCCAGGAAGAAGACGTAGTCGCTCCGGGCGTGGGCCAGCAGGCGGTTGCGCTGCACGGCAAACCCCTGCCAATCGGGATAGGAATACACCTCGGCGCCCAGGGCCTGGGCCCGGGCCACGGTGTCGTCGGTGCTGCCGCTGTCGACCACCACAATCTGGTCGGCAAAGGCAGCACTGCGCAGGCAGGCCTCGATGCGGTGCGCCTCGTTCAAGGTCAACACCGCCACCGTGAGCGTGGGCGGCGCAGGGCGGTCAGCAGCCGCCGGCATCAATGGCCGTGGAAATGCTCGCCCGCCTTCAGGCGGTACACCGTGCCGCAGTAAGGGCACTTGGCTTCCCCGGTGCGGGCCACGTCCAGGTACACCTTGGGGTGGCTGTTCCAGAGCTTCATGTCGGCCTGGGGGTTGGGGCAGAAAACGCCGCCCTGGGCGTTCAGGTCCTTGGCCAGGAGTTCAACAGCAGCGTGCGACATGGTCAGACCTTGGTGAGCCAGTGGGCGTACTTGGGATTGCGGCCATTGACGATGTCAAAGAACGCCGACTGGATTTTTTCGGTGAGCGGGCCACGGCCACCGTTGCCGATGTCCAGGCGGTCGAGTTCGCGGATCGGTGTCACTTCTGCGGCCGTGCCGGTGAAGAAGGCTTCGTCGGCGATGTACACCTCGTCGCGCGTGATGCGCTTTTGCACCACGTCGATGCCCAGGTCGGCGGCAATCGCGAAGATGGTGTTGCGGGTGATGCCGTTCAGGGCGCCAGCGGACAGGTCGGGCGTGTAGAGCACGCCGTTCTTGACGATGAACACGTTCTCACCCGAGCCTTCGGAGACAAAACCGGAGGCGTCGAGCAGCAGGGCTTCGTCGTAACCGTCGTCCGTGGCTTCGCTGTTGGCCAGGATGGAGTTGGTGTAGTTGCTCACGGCCTTGGCCTGGCTCATCGTGATGTTCACGTGGTGGCGCGTGAAGCTGCTGGTCTTGACGCGGATGCCGCGGTTCAGGCCGTCTTCACCCAGGTAAGCGCCCCAGGCCCAGGCGGCGGCCATGGCGTGGATGGTGTTGCCCTTGGGCGACACGCCGAGCTTTTCCGAGCCGATCCAGATCAGCGGACGGATGTAGCCGCTTTCGAGCTTGTTCTCGCGGATCGCGGCGATTTGCGCCTCGTTGATCTCGTCCTTGGAGAAAGGCACCTTCATGCGCAGGATCTTGGCGCTGTTGAACAGGCGGTCGGTGTGGTCCTGCAGGCGGAAAATCGCCGTGCCGTTGACCGTGTTGTAAGCCCGCACCCCCTCGAAGACCCCGCAGCCGTAGTGCAGCGTGTGGGTCAGCACATGGATCTTGGCATCGCGCCAGTCAACCAGCTGACCGTCCATCCAGATCTTGCCATCACGGTCAGATATCGGGGAAATTACGGGGCTCATGGAATGTCCTTTGGGTTGCGGAGTTCGGTAAAGCCCGGGATTTTACGGCGTGGGGGTCGTGCTGGCGCTCTCGGGGGTGTCTTGGGGCGGTGTCGGACGCACCAGTTCCCACTTCACCAGCTTGCCGCCGCGAAACTCGCAGCTCACATGCGAGTGCGAGCCATCGGTCCAGCGGAAGATTTCGGGCTGCTCGTCCACCGGCGAAAGCTGCTGGCCCAGCGAGCGCGTCATGGCCACGACATGCAGCAAATTGACGCCGGGCCGCAGCTTGGCGTTGAGCATGACGGCGCTGCCCACATAGCCGACCGGGCGGTCTGCCGCTTTTTTCAGCACATTCATGAGCCGCGTGAAGTGCAGCAAGGCCCACATCAACAGCCCCCCGCCTGCCGCGGCCACCCCGGGCCAGCCATACGAGGTGTAGCCAAAAACCACCAGCGCGATCGCCCCCAAGGGCACGAAAATTTTGCGTAAATTCATGGCGCCATTGTCCTATGGCGGTCCGCGCCAGGGCCTGTGGGGATTGCGTAGGGACCTACCCCAGGCTGCGCACGATCTCCATGGCCTCCTCGACCCGCTCCACGGCATGCAGGGTCAGGCCCTCGATGGGTTTTTTGGGGGCATTGGCCTTGGGCACCACGGCCACGCGAAAGCCCAGCTTGGCCGCCTCCTTGAGGCGTTCCTGCCCCCGGGGTGCCGGGCGCACCTCGCCCGCCAGCCCGACCTCGCCAAAAGCCAGAAACCCCTGGGGCAGCGCCTTGCCGCGCAGGCTGGAGGTGATGGCCAGCATCACGGCCAGATCGGCGGCGGGCTCGCTGATGCGCAC
>JAQUDN010000173.1:0-5707 GCA_028685665.1 Burkholderiaceae bacterium
CGATCTGGTCGTACGCCTTGGCTTCGCCGCCAAACTTGGTCGACAGAACGGTCGCGATTGCAGCCGTCAGGGTTGTCTTGCCATGGTCAACGTGACCGATGGTGCCCACGTTGACGTGGGGCTTTGTACGTTCGAACTTACCTTTTGCCATTTTCAATTCTCCAAAGAGCAATGCCTGTGTAGTGGTTTAACGTCTGCATCCGGTTGCTGATTCGCCCTGCACAGGCAACGGGGCGGCACTGGATCGCAGATTGCAAAATGATTTGCTATTTAATCAATAGCTACCAACGCTTGCAGGGAAAGGGCTGGCAGCTATTTTGGCTTGATTACTTCGAGCGCGCAGCCATGATGGCTTCCGACACGTTACGCGGAGCTTCCGAGTAGTGCTTGAATTCCATCGAGTAGGTCGCGCGGCCTTGCGTTGCGGAGCGCAGCGAGGTCGAGTAGCCAAACATTTCCGACAGCGGCACTTCGGCGCGAATGGCCTTGCCACCGCCCGGGATGTCGTCCATGCCCTGGACCATGCCACGGCGGCTGGACAAGTCGCCCATCACGGTGCCGGCGTAATCTTCAGGCGTTTCCACTTCCACGGCCATCATGGGTTCCAGGATGACGGGATTGGCCTTGCGGCAGCCTTCCTTGAAACCGAAGATGGCGGCCATCTTGAACGCCAGTTCGTTCGAGTCCACATCGTGGTACGAACCGAAGTGCAGCGTGACCTTGACGTCGACCACGGGGTAACCGGCCAGCACGCCTTGCGTGACGGCTTCGTTGATACCCTTTTCCACGGCAGGAATGAATTCGCGAGGAACCACACCGCCCTTGATGGCGTCGACGAACTCGATGCCCTTGCCGGCTTCGTTGGGCTCGATCTTGAGCACGACGTGGCCGTACTGGCCCTTACCACCCGACTGGCGCACGAACTTGCCTTCGGCTTCTTCCACCGTCTTGCGGATGGTTTCGCGGTAGGCCACCTGGGGCTTGCCCACGTTGGCTTCCACGCCGAATTCACGCTTCATGCGGTCCACAATGATTTCCAGATGCAGCTCGCCCATACCAGCGATCAGCGTCTGGCCGGATTCTTCATCGGTCTTCACGCGGAAGGATGGATCTTCAGCGGCCAGGCGCTGCAGGGCGATGCCCATCTTTTCCTGGTCGGCCTTGGTCTTGGGCTCCACGGCCTGGGTGATCACGGGCTCAGGGAACACCATGCGCTCCAGAATGATCTGGGAGTCGATGTCACTCAGCGTTTCACCGGTCGTCACATCCTTCAGGCCCACGCAGGCAGCGATGTCACCGGCGCGAATTTCTTCGACTTCCTGGCGCTCGTTGGCGTGCATCTGCACGATACGGCCGATACGCTCTTTCTTGCCCTTGATCGGGTTGTAAACGGTGTCGCCCTTGCTCAGAACACCCGAGTACACGCGCACGAAGGTCAACTGGCCCACGAACGGGTCGGTCATCAGCTTGAAGGCCAGAGCCGAGAACTTTTCGCCGTCGTCCGCCTTGCGGGTGACGGGGTTTTCGTCTTCGTCGGTGCCGGTCACGTCAGGAATGTCCGTCGGTGCGGGCAGGTAGTCGATCACGGCGTCCAGCATGCGCTGCACACCCTTGTTCTTGAACGCGGTGCCGCACAGCATGGGGTGAATTTCGGTGGCGATCGTGCGGGTGCGCAGACCCAGCTTGATTTCCGCTTCGCTCAAGTCACCTTCTTCGAGGTACTTGTTCATCAGCTCTTCCGAAGCTTCCGCAGCGGCTTCCACCATCTTTTCACGCCATTCCTTGGCGGATTCCACCAGGTCAGCAGGAATGTCTTCGTAGGTGAACTTCATGCCCTGGGACGCTTCGTCCCAGATGATGGCCTTCATCTTCAGCAGATCGACCACGCCAGTGAACTTGTCTTCTGCACCGATCGGGATGACCACGGGCACGGGGTTGGCCTTGAGGCGCAGCTTCATCTGGTCATAGACCTTGAAGAAGTTGGCGCCGGTACGGTCCATCTTGTTCACAAAGGCCAGACGGGGCACTTTGTACTTGTTGGCCTGGCGCCACACAGTTTCCGACTGGGGCTGCACGCCACCCACGGCGCAATACACCATGCAGGCACCGTCCAGCACGCGCATGGAACGTTCCACTTCGATGGTGAAGTCCACGTGGCCGGGGGTGTCGATGATGTTGAAACGGTGCTCAGGGTAGGTGTTGTCCATTCCCTTCCAGAAGCAGGTGGTGGCAGCCGAAGTGATCGTGATGCCGCGCTCTTGCTCTTGCTCCATCCAGTCCATGGTGGCAGCGCCATCATGCACTTCACCAATCTTGTGGCTTACGCCGGTATAGAAAAGAATACGTTCGGTGGTCGTGGTCTTGCCAGCGTCAATGTGGGCCGAGATACCGATATTGCGGTACCGATTGATGGGAGTATTGCGAGCCATGTGGGATCCTTGATGGGTCGTGTTGCTTGGGAGTCGGGCCGCATATTGTTGCGGTAAAGCCCGACAGTTTTGTGACCGCCTCAATCAACACAAGGCTGCAGGCAAAAACGCCGGCAGCCTTGAGCCTGTACCGAGACAGATCCGTTTTTTAGAAACGGAAGTGGCTGAATGCCTTGTTGGCTTCGGCCATGCGGTGCACTTCGTCACGCTTCTTCATGGCGCCGCCACGGCCTTCGGTGGCCTCGAGCAGTTCGTTGGCCAGACGCTGAGCCATCGACTTTTCGCCACGCTTGCGGGCAGCTTCCTTGATCCAGCGCATCGACAGCGCCAGACGGCGCACAGGGCGCACTTCCACGGGCACTTGGTAGTTGGCACCACCCACGCGGCGGGACTTGACTTCGACCATCGGCTTGACGTTGTTGATGGCAACAACGAAAGCTTCCAGGGGGTCTTTGTCAGGGTTCTTCTTCTCGATCAGTTCCAGGGCACCGTAAATGATGCGCTCTGCAACCGCTTTTTTGCCGCCTTCCATGATCACGTTCATGAATTTGGACAGCTCGACATTACCGAACTTAGGATCCGGCAGGATTTCACGTTTGGGGACTTCGCGACGACGTGGCATTTTTTACCTCATTCTTGCTTCAGTTGGCATCTTTTCAGACACCGCGAGAGCCATTCAGGACTCCCACTTACTCGACCCACGCAAAACACTTGCGCTTGGGGTCACTTCGCTGCATCACCGCGCCACGCGGGAAACAGCACCTTGAAATTCGATCCAGCGCAGGCTTATTTGGCCTTTGGCTTCTTCGCACCGTACTTGGAGCGCGACTGCTTGCGGTCTTTCACGCCTTGCAAGTCGAGCGAACCACGCACGATGTGGTAACGCACACCGGGCAAGTCCTTGACACGACCGCCGCGCACCAGCACCACGCTGTGCTCTTGCAGGTTGTGGCCTTCACCGCCGATGTAGGAAATGACTTCAAACCCGTTGGTCAGGCGCACCTTGGCGACCTTACGCAGAGCGGAGTTTGGCTTCTTGGGCGTCGTGGTGTACACACGGGTGCACACGCCACGGCGCTGTGGAGAGTTTTCCATCGCAGGGCTCTTGGACTTGGTCGTTTCGACCTCGCGCCCCTGACGGACCAGTTGATTGATGGTTGGCATGAATACGTCCCTAAACGTAAATAAACGAAAACGTGAATCCCTTCGGAAATTCCGAAAAGCCTTCTAATGTATCAGGCTAAAGTCGGGCAAGCAAGCCAGGCAGACACCCGCGCAGCGCAGCGCCCTGCGCCCGCATGGATGAAAATTGGCCCCAAAGCGCCGCAGAGCCCATGGATACAGCGCAGAGCGCTCTCACTTTTGACTCGCACCATGCACAGGGAAGGGCGGTCTCTTACTTGATCCAGAGCCGCAGGGCATCCCAGGTGCGACCCAGAATGCTGGCCTGCTCGACCCCGTCCAGGGCCACCAGGGGCACTTCGACGAGCAGGGTGTCGTTGACCGAGGCCTTCAACGTGCCCACGGCCTGGCCCTTGGCATACGGCGCGACCAGCGGGTCCGGGCGGACGATCTGGGTGCTGATCTTGCCGGCACTGCCCGAGGGCACGGCCACGACGATGGCGGTGGGACGGCCGATCTTGAGGGTGCTGTCCTTGCCCTTCCAGACGGCGGGCGTGGCGACCGGCTGGCCCGCATCGAACAGTTTGACGGCCTCGAAGGCGGTGTAACCCCAGTTCAGCAGCTTCTGGCTTTCGTTGGCGCGGGCGTTCTCGCTGCCGGCCCCGAGCACGATGGACAGCAGGCGGCGCTGGCCCACGCCCGGAAAATCGCGCTTGGCAGTGGCCACCAGGCAATAGCCCGCGGCGGCGGTATGGCCGGTTTTGAGGCCATCGACCGAAGGGTCGCGGAACAGCAGCATATTGCGGTTGGTGCTGTTGGAGGCGGGCGTGCCTTCGTAGCGGTACTGCTTGGTAGCGTAGTAGTGCAGGTACTCCGGAAAGTCCTGCATCAGCCGGGTGGCCAGAATGCTCAGGTCGCGCGCGGTGGTCAGGTGGCCGGGTTCGGTCAGGCCTTCGGGGTTGCGGTAGCTGGTGCCCTTCATGCCCAGGGCCTTGGCCTGGTCGTTCATGAGCTTGACGAAATTTTCGGCCGTGCCGCCCACGCCTTCGGCGAGAGCCATGGTGGCGTCGTTGCCCGATTGCACGATCATGCCCTTGAGCAGGTCATCGACCGGCACCTGCATCTTGGGGTCGATGAACATGCGCGAGCCCGGCATCTTCCAGGCCCGCACGCTGACGGGCAAACGCTGTTGCAGGTCGATCTTCTTGGCCCGCAGTGCATCAAACACCAGGTAGCCGGTCATCAGCTTGGTCAGCGAGGCCTGTTCGACCGGCGCATCGATGTCCTTGGCGGCCAGCACCTGGTTGGCGGTCACATCCACCAGCAAGTAGGTGCGCGCGGCAATTTCAGGGGGCTGGGGCGCCTGGGCCTGGGCGCAGAAAGCGGCCGGCGCAAGGACCGCAAACAGCGCCAGAGAGCGCAGCGAGGACAGGATTCGTTTCATGGAGCGGTACAGACGTGGATCGAGGGGAAAGGCGGGGCCGGCAGTGGCGCCCGGCCGCAGAGGCGGCGGTGGTGGGGCCTCAAGCGCCCGAGAGCAGATGGCGCACCACCAAATTTTTCAAGAGCGGCAATTGTCCGTGAAAGAAATGCCCCCCACCGGGCAGGACGGTGACAGGGAGTATCTGGGGCCGCGCCCAATCGAGCACCGCCGACAGGGGCACGGTGTCGTCCTGCTCGCCATGCAGCACCAGGGTGCGCAGATGGGCCTCGGGCGGCACGGGCGCCACCGTGAAGCGGCTGGCGGCCGTCCCCACCAGCACGGCCTGCTCAATGCGGCGCACGGGCCACAGCGCGGCCAGCGCATGACTGGTTACAAAAGCGCCGAACGAAAAACCCGCCAGCACCAGGGGCGCCGCATCCGGCCCGGGGGGCGCGACCTGCTCCACCACCGCGAGCAGGTCCTGCACCTCGCCCCGGCCTTCGTCGTACTGCCCCGCACTGACCCCCACGCCCCGGAAGTTGAAGCGCACGGCCGTCCAGCCGCACTGCACGCAGGCACGGGCCAGCGTCTGCACGACTTTGTTGTCCATGGTGCCGGCAAACAGGGGGTGGGGATGGGCGATGACGGCCACGCCACGCGGGGCCTGGCCGGGGGCCAGCTGGGCCGCATCGCGCGCGACTTCGAGGACCCCGGCGGGGCCTTGGAGGGTGAG
>JAQUDN010000173.1:5717-6436 GCA_028685665.1 Burkholderiaceae bacterium
TTCACGAGAGGACTATGAATAAAGGAGCTAGAAGCACTGATCCAGAAAGGGCCAGGGCCTCAAAAGAGGAAAAATCGGTGCCCCGGGCACCGCAGACTCAGCGGCCCAGCTCGGGCGGGGTGAGCAAACGCTCGACGACCTGGCCGTTTTGCAGGTGCGACTCGACGATTTCATCGATGTCGCTGGCATCCACATAGGTGTACCAGGTCCCCTCGGGATAGACCACGGCCACCGGGCCGCCCGCGCAGCGGTCCAGGCAACCGGCCTTGTTGACGCGCACCTTGCCGGGGCCCGATAAGCCGGCGTCCTTGACCCGCTTTTTGCAGTGGTCAAAAGCGGCCTGGGCGCCTTGCTGGGCGCAGCAGGCTTCGCCATTGGCGCGCTCGTTCAGGCAGAAAAAGATGTGGCGTTCAAAGTAGCCGGGCACAGGGGAGGTGGTATCGCTCATGGGTGCATTCTAGGAGGCTGTTGGACTTGGAAATCGCTGGCGGCCAATCCGGCAGCCTCCTGGTTTTCCGCCCCCCGGCGGGACAGCTGCAGCAGCACATAGAGCAGCGCGGCATACGGCCAGAGCCAGCCCAGCCACTGGCCCAGCCCGTAGAAACGGATGAAGCGGCCCTGCTCCCACAGCTGCAGGGTCTGCGCGAAAT
This sequence comes from Burkholderiaceae bacterium, assembly GCA_028685665.1. Classification (GTDB taxonomy): domain Bacteria; phylum Pseudomonadota; class Gammaproteobacteria; order Burkholderiales; family Burkholderiaceae_C; genus JAQUDN01. Next base: position 6,368 of record JAQUDN010000173.1, read on the forward strand.
ACGCACTGGTGGGCGCCTGGTTCAACAAGGCCAGGTGCCAGACCAGGGCCAGCAGCAAGAGCGCGGCAC
>JAQUDN010000021.1 GCA_028685665.1 Burkholderiaceae bacterium
ACGCGCGACCTGTTGGAGCTGCGCAACCTGGTGCAGGTGGCGGCCCTGATCGTGCGCAGCGCCCAGCTGCGCCGCGAAAGCCGCGGCCTGCACTACAGTCGGGATTACCCTGCGCTGGCCGCACCGGCCGCTCCCACGATCCTGGTGCCCAGCGTTTCCCCTTCCGGATGGCTGCAACCATGAGCTACAGCGTCAAAGAAATTTTCTACACCCTCCAGGGCGAAGGCGGCCAGGCCGGCATGCCCGCCGTGTTCTGCCGCTTTGCCGGCTGCAACCTCTGGAGCGGCCGCGAGGCCGACCGCGCCAGCGCCATATGCCGCTTCTGCGACACCGACTTTGTCGGCACCGACGGCACCCTGGGCGGCAAATACCCCGATGCCGAGGCCCTGGCCGCCCAGATCGAGGCCCTCTGGCCCGCCGCCGACCGCGCGCACCGGCTGGTCGTGCTGACCGGGGGCGAACCGCTGCTGCAGGTCGATGCGGCGCTGATCGACGCCCTGCACGCACGCCAGTTCCGGATTGCCGTGGAAACCAACGGCAGCCTGGCCGCGCCTGCGGGCATCGACTGGCTGTGCGTCAGCCCCAAGGCCGGTGCCGCCTGGGTGCAGCAGCAGGGCCAGGAGTTGAAGGTCGTCTGGCCCCAGCCCGGGCTGGACCTGGACACCCTCACGCAGACCGGCCACTTCACGCACCGCTGGCTGCAGCCCATGGACGGCCCGCAGCAGGCCGCCAACCTGGCCCGGTGCATCGACACCTGCCTGCAGCACCCGGGCTGGCGCCTGAGCCTGCAGACCCACAAGATCTCGGGCATCCGCTGATGCCCCCGATGCCTTTCCAGCCCCCTTTTTCACGATGACCGCACCCTCGACCGCCGCCCCGCCCCAGCTCACGGTGAGCCAACGCTTTTTCTTCGATGCCGCGCACACGCTGAACCGCACCATCGAAACCGAAGGCAGCCGCCGCATCCACGGCCACACCTACCACGCCGAAGTCGCGCTGCGCGGCCCGCTCGACCCGGCCACCGGCATGGTGGTGGACCTGGGCTACCTGCGCCAGCGCCTGGAAGGCGTGCGTGATCAACTCGACCACCACCTGCTCGACGATGTGCCCGGCCTGCCCCCGCCCACGCTGGAAAACCTGTGCCTGTTCATCGCCCGCGCCCTGGCCGACATGCAGCCGAGCCCGGTGCGCGTGCGCGTGTGGCGTGAAGCGCTGGGCGACAGCTGCACCCTCGATCTTTGAGCCCGGGCCGATTACGATACGCCCCCTGTTCACCAAGGACTGCCATGCCCCACCTGATCGTTGAATACACCGCGAACCTCGTTGGCTTCCCGGAGGACCATGCCCTGACCCAGCTCAACGCGGCGCTCACCGGCAGCCCCGAGATCCTGGACGAGGCCGACCTCAAGACCCGCATCGTGCAACGCGACAAGTTCCAGGTCGGCGTGGCCCGGGAAGAGCGCGCGTTTGTCTACGCCCAGTTGCGGGTGCTGTCCGGCCGCACGCACGAAGCCAAGCGCGACCTCGCCGAACGCGTGGCCGGGGTGCTGCGCCGCCTCACCCCGCAGCCGGCCGGCCTGCCCGTGCAGCTGAGCGTCGAGATCATCGACATGGACCGCGGCGCCTACCTCAAGGAACGCCTGGCACCCGAGGCCTGAACCGGCCCTGCCCCTCTCCCTCCCTTTCAGAAGACTGCCATGTTTCGTACCCTGCTCAAATCCAAGATCCACCGTGCCACCGTCACCGACTGTGAGCTGCACTACGAAGGCTCCTGCGCCATCGACGAAGACCTGCTCGACGCGGCCAACATGGTCGAGAACGAGCAAGTGCACATCTGGAACATCAACAACGGCGAGCGCTTCATCACCTACGCCATCCGCGGCGAACGCGGCACCGGCATCATCTCGGTCAACGGTTCGGCCGCACGCCGCGCCGCCGTGGGCGATTTGCTGATCATTGCCGCCTTTGCCCAGGTCCATGAAGACCAGGTGGCCACGCACCAACCCAAGCTGGTGTTCATGGACGCCAAGAACCGCATCCAGGAACAACGCGGCCACATCCCCGTGCAGGCCGCCAGCATGCCCATGGACTGAACTCAGCCGAGCACGGCCGGCAGCCAGCCCCGCAGGCTGTTGAGGAAGGCCCAGTCCTGCACGCGCGGCAGGTCCTGCACGCGCAGCACGGCCTCCACCACCCGGCCCTCGCGCAAGGCCACGGCGCGGCCCACACCGGGCAGCAGCCCGCAGGCCAGGGGCGGGGTCACCCAGCGGCCATCGAGCCGCGCGGCGATGTTGCCGAAGGTGCTTTCGGTGATCTCGCCAGCCGCATTCCACAGCAGCGTGTCGAACACCCCCGGGGCGGTCGGCGCAAACGCCGCGTAATGCGCGCGGCGCGTGGTCTTGTGGCGCACGAATTCGCTGTGCGCCGCCTCGAAGGGGCGGTCGGCCAGCTGCAGGCGCACGGGCGTGGCCGGGGGCGGCTGCAGCGCAAACGCCTCGGCCTGGGGCTGGCCCGCCGCAGTCCACAGCCAACGCACACGCCACACCCCTTGGGGGTGCCGCGCCGCCAGCGCCTGCAGGCAGGCCAGGGCACGCTCGGCATCCCAGGGGTAGCCAAAATGCGCGGCCGACGCCGCCATGCGGGCCAGGTGCTCGGCCAGGTGGCGCCACTGCCCTCCGTCCAGGGCCAGGGTTTCCAGCAGATCGAAGGGTTGGCTGGCGCGCTCCAGAAACGCCCGCTTGTGGCGCCATTCGTCCCATTCGGCGCCGGCCTGCGCCCCCGAGGTGATGCCGCTGCCAATGCCGCAGCGGGCCTCCTCCCCGCGCAGCACCACGGTCCGGATGGGCACATTGAAGGTGGCATGCACGCCGTGGGGCGGGCCCTCCTTGCCCATCCAGGGCCGCACCACGCCCACCGCGCCGCAGTACACGCCGCGCGGCGCGCTTTCCAGGGCCGCAATCAGCTGCATGGCGCGCACCTTGGGCGCGCCCGTGACCGAGCCGCAGGGAAACAGCGCGGCAAACACATCCGACAAGCGGGTGTCGGGCCGGGTGCGCGCGGTCACGTCCGAGGTCATTTGCCAGACGCTGGGCAGGGCCTGGGTCTGGAACAGCGCCGGCACCTGCACGCTGTGCGGCTCGGCCAGGCGCGAGAGGTCGTTGCGCAGCAGGTCCACGATCATGACGTTCTCGGCGCGCTCCTTGGGCGAGGCGCGCAGCGTGGCGGCCTGCTCGGCATCCTCGGCCGGCGTGGCGCCCCGGGGGGCCGTGCCCTTCATGGGGCGGGCCAGAATCTCGCCGCCGCGCCAGTCAAAAAACAGCTCGGGCGAGACCGACAACAGGCATTCTGGCTGCGCCTGGGGGTCGGCCACGCCCACGGCGGCCTCGGCCTGGCCGCTGTCGAGGCACACGGCGTAGCCACCGGGCTGGGCCCGCTGCAGGGCCTCGAACAAAGCCTGGGCTTGCGCGCCCTCGCCCGACCAGGGGGCCGTGAGGGGCGCGGTGTAGTTGACCTGGTAGATCTCGCCCGCCGCAATGGCCTGCTGGATGCGCTCGACCGCGGCATCAAAAGACGCGCGATCCAGCCCCGCCTGCCAGTCCAGCACCGGCTCGGCGGCCCGCGCGGGGGGCGCCTGCGCAGCCTCGGCCTGGGGAGCGTCATAGACGGCAAACCAGGCCAGGGGGCCGTCGGCGGGCAGGGTCTGGAAAGCCGGATCGAAGGTCGGTGCGGCCTCGTAGCGCACCCAGCCCACGCACCAGGCACCTTGCTCCGCGCAGGCCTGAACGGCGTCCAGCAGCGGGCGCACCTCGTCCAGGCGCTGGGCCCGCAGCACCTGGCGCGGCACGCTCCAAGCATGGCGCAAGCGCGGCGCGGCCGGGTCGCGGGGGTCTGAAAAATCAATCTGTGCTGTCACGTCAAATCAGGGCCTAAGGCAGAACAGGATTGCGCAATTCGCTATAAAAACATGAGCATTTTACGCCCTGGGTCGGCCGTGTACGGGCCCTTGAAGGCCAGGGCGGGAACCGTCCCCCTTGGCGCCCTCCGCGCACGGGGGCCCAGAAAGGCGATGCGGAAGGCGGCATGTTCAGCAGGCCTTCATCTTCAAGGCTTTCAATACCGGGGTGGACCGTTTGTACCACGGCTGTTTTGACTGATTTGAACCCAAGGAACCCGCATGAAACACGCTTTGACCGCCCTCGCCCTCACCCTGGGCAGCACCCTGGCTTTTGCCGCCCCCACCTGCAACGCCCCCAAGAACACCTGGATGAAAGAGGCCGACTTCAAGGGCCAGCTGGAAAAGCAGGGCTACCAGATCAAGACCTTCAAGGTCACCAACGGCCAATGCTATGAAATCTATGGCCTGAACAAGGCGGGCCAGAAGGTCGAAATCTACTTCGACCCCGCCACCGCCGCCATCCTCGAACAAAAATAAGCCCGCCTGACGGCCGGCCCCCCACCGAGACACGCCCATGGCAACACCTCCCACCCTCCTGGCCGGACCCACGCGGGTCTGGGACCGGTTTGTGCGCTGCTTTCACTGGAGCCTGGTGGGCTGTGTGGTGCTGAACCAGGGGCTGCTCGAAGCCGGCGACACCGCCCACCAGTGGGTGGGCTACGCAGCCAGCGCCCTGGTGCTGGCCCGGGTGCTGTGGGGCTTTGTCGGCAGCCCCCACGCCCGCTTCGTCGATTTTTTCCCCACGCCCCAGCGGCTGGGCACTTACCTGCGGGCCCTGCGGCAAGGCCAGCATCCCGCCTATGCCGGGCACAACCCGCTGGGGGCCCTGATGGTGCTGGCCTTGCTGGCCCTGGTGCTGGCCCTGGGGCTGACCGGCTGGCTCCAGACCACCGACGCCTTCTGGGGCGAAGCCTGGCTCCAGGACCTGCATGAATGGCTGGCCGACGGCCTGTGGATCGCGGCCGGCCTGCACGGCGCGGCCGCCCTGGTGGTCGGCCGGCTGGAGCGGGTGCGCCTGGTGCGGGCCATGTTCACCGGCACCAAGACCCCCTACTGAGCCCTGGGGGCCGCCGCCCCGGCAAACCCCGGGGCACGCCCGTCACGCCGCGCCGAGGTGCGGCACCAGAGCGCCCACGGGCTGGCCACCGCGCAAGGCGGCAGTAAAGGCCAGCATGCGGTCAATCGGCTGGCGCGCACGCGGAATCAGCGCGGGATCGACCTCGATGGCGTTGGCGCCGCTCTCCAGCACCCGGGCCACGTCGGCCAGGGTGTTCATGGCCATCCAGGGGCAATGGGCGCAGCTCTTGCAGGTGGCGCTGTTGCCGGCGGTGGGGGCCTCGATGAAGACCTTGCCGGGATTGAGCGTGCGCAGCTTGTGCAGCATGCCGTTGTCGGTGGCGACGATGAACTCGCGCGCCTCCATGTCCTGCGCGGCCTTCAGGATGCCCGAGGTCGAGCCCACGGCATCGGCCAGGGCCACGACCTCGGCAGGGCTTTCGGGGTGCACCAGCACCTTGGCGCCGGGGTGCTCCTTTTTGAGCAGCTCCAGCTCCAGCGCCTTGAACTCGTCGTGCACGATGCAGGCGCCGTTCCAGAACACCATGTCGGCGCCGGTTTCGCGGCGGATGTAGTCGCCCAGGTGCCGGTCGGGCGCCCAGAGAATCTTGTGGCCCGCGGCTTTCAGCGCGCGCACGATATCGAGGGCGCAGCTGGAGGTGACCAGCCAGTCGGCCCGGGCTTTGACCTCGGCGCTGGTGTTGGCATAGACCACCACGGTGCGGTCGGGATGGGCGTCGCAAAACGCCTGGAATTCCAGGCTGGGGCAGCCCAGGTCGAGCGAACAGGTCGCATCCAGGTCGGGCATGAGCACGGTTTTCTCGGGCGAGAGGATCTTGGCGGTCTCGCCCATGAAGCGCACGCCCGAGACCACCAGCGTCTGCGCAGCATGGTCGCGGCCAAAGCGCGCCATCTCCAGCGAGTCGCTGACGATGCCGCCCGTTTCTTCGGCCAGGTCCTGCAGGTCGGGGTGCACGTAGTAGTGCGAGACCATGACCGCGTTCCGGGCCTTGAGCAGGTGGCGAATCCGGTCTTTGAGCGCTGCGCGCTCGGCGGGGCCCGGCTCGGGCTGCACCTTGGCCCAGGCGTGCCGGGTGGAGCAGACGGCGCCATCGCGGCTGTCCATCGGTTGTTCGTACTCGACGTCAATCACTGTATTCATGGGTTTCATCCATTGCATTGCACCGCCCCCAAGGCACACGGCACCGGCGCGGCCCCGCGCCGTGGACACCGCGCCAGGGGAGCGCAGGGCCACCGGGGGAGGCTGATTAAAGCTCCTGCAGGCGCATCGAAAAATCGGTGGCCTGCACATCCTTGGTCAGGGTGCCGATCGAGATGCGGTCCACGCCGGTCTCGGCCAGCGCGCGCAGGCCTTCCAGGGTCACGCCGCCCGAGATTTCCAGAATGGCGCGGCCCGCGTTGAGGCGCACGGCCTCGTGCAGCTGGGGCAAGGCCATGTTGTCGAGCAGCACCATGCGGGCGCCGGCCTGCAGGGCCTCTTCGAGCTGCGCCAGGGTCTCGACCTCGATCTCGATGAAGCGGGCCTGGGCGGCCCCCTGCTGCGCCCTGCGCAGCACCGCCGTCACGCCCCCGGCGGCGGCGATGTGGTTTTCCTTGATCAGCACCGCATCGTGCAGGCCGATGCGGTGGTTGGTGCCGCCGCCCACGCGCACGGCGTATTTCTGGGCCAGGCGCAAACCGGGCAGGGTCTTGCGCGTGTCCACGATCTGGGCACGGGTGCCCTGCACCGCCGCCACATACAGGGCGGTCTTGGTGGCCACGGCCGAGAGCAGCTGCAAAAAGTTGAGGGCCGTGCGCTCGGCGCTGAGCAGGGCACAGGCATTGCCCTCGAACGCCAGCACCACCGTGTCGGCGGCGCAGCGCTCCCCCTCGGCCACCTGCCAGGCCAGTTGCACCGAGGGGTCGAGCGCGCGCAAGGCGGTCTCGACCCAGGGGGTGCCGCAGAGCACGGCGGACTCGCGGGCCAGGATACGGCCGCGGGCGCGGCGGGTGGGATCAATCAGGCCGGCAGTGAGGTCGCCACTGCCCACGTCTTCTTCCAGAGCCCGGGCCACATCCAGCAGAACATGGGACTCCAGGGCCCGGCGGCTTGCATCGTCAAGGTAAGTCATGGGCGCGAAGCATAGCGGCTCAGGCGGCACCTTTCCGGAGAGACCCCGCCCCACGGGCCGCCCGCAAGGCCGAATCCCTTGGGAATCCCTTGGCTTAGACTGCGCGCTCCCGTCGACTTTCTCCGCAGACGCCATGACAGAGACCACACCTCCCACCTCCGGCACCCCTTACGGCACGCTGCCGCCTGCCTCGCCGCTGCCGCAGCGCCGCCCCGTGAGCCTGCCGCGCCTGCAGCAGATGCGCGAGGCCGGTGAAAAAATCACCATGCTGACCGCCTACGACGCCACGTTTGCCGCCGTGGCCGATGCCGCTGGCGTGGAATGCATCCTGGTGGGCGATTCGCTGGGCATGGTCTGCCAGGGCCTGCCCAGCACCGTGGGCGTGTCGCTGGACACCATGGTCTACCACACCGAAAGCGTGGCGCGTGGCCTGCACCGGGTGCAGGCCACGGCCTGGCTGATCGCCGACCTGCCCTTCGGCAGCTACCACGGGTCGCCCGAGCAGGCCATGCGCAGCGCCTCGGCCCTGATGCACGCGGGGGCCCACATGGTCAAACTCGAAGGCGGCGGCTGGACCACCGAGACGGTGCGTTTTCTGGTCGAACGCGGTATTCCCGTCTGCGCCCACCTGGGCCTGACGCCGCAAACCGTGCACGCCCTGGGCGGCTACCGCGTGCAGGGCAAATCGGACCAGTCCGCGCAGACCCTGCGCCGCCAGGCCCACGCCCTGCAGGACGCAGGCGCCAGCATGCTGGTGCTGGAAATGGTGCCCGCGCAGCTCTCCGCCGACCTGACGGGCGAACTCCCCCATTGCCACACCATCGGCATTGGCGCCGGCAACGGCACCGCTGGCCAGGTGCTGGTGCTGCACGACATGCTGGGCATGAACCTGGGCAAGATGGCCCGCTTTGTGCACAACTTCATGGAAGACGCCGGCAGCGTGCGCGGCGCCATGGAGGCCTATGTGCAGGCCGTGAAGCAGGGCCGTTTTCCGGACAACACCCTGCACGCCTGGTAACCACGCCCTCTGGGCCATTGATGGATGTTTTAAGGCTCTAGCGCTGATGCAGCCTGCGCTAGCTGCTCTACTTTTTGATTTTTTGAGACCGGCTTTATGCAGATCGTTCGCACCCTTCCTGAATTGCGCCAGGCCCTGGCGCCGCACCGCCGCCCCGCTTTCGTGCCGACCATGGGCAATCTGCACGCAGGGCATATCGCCCTGGTCGAACAGGCCCGCCCGCTGGGCGATGTGCTGGTGGCCAGCATCTTTGTGAACCGCCTGCAGTTTCTGCCCCACGAAGACTTCGACAGCTACCCCCGCACCTGGGAGGCCGACTGCGCGCGGCTCGAAGCGGCGGGCTGCCAGGTGCTGTTCGCCCCGCGCGAGACCGACCTCTACCCCCAGCCCCAGACCTTCAAGGTGCAGCCCGACCCGGCCCTGGCCGACATCCTGGAAGGGCAGTTCCGCCCCGGCTTCTTCACCGGCGTGTGCACCGTGGTGATGAAGCTGTTCTCGGCCGTGTTCAGCGGCCATGCCAGCGGCGTGGCCGTGTTTGGCCAGAAGGACTACCAGCAGCTGATGATGATCCGCCAGATGGTGCAGCAGTTCGCCCTGCCGATCGAGGTGCAGGCCGGCCCGACGCAGCGGGCGCCCGATGGGCTGGCGCTGAGTTCGCGCAACGGCTACCTCAGCGCGCCGGAGCGCGAGAGCGCCGTGGCCCTGTCGCAGGCCCTGCAGCAACTGGCCGCACGCTGGCAGGCCGCCCCGGACGCGGGCGCCGCCCTGGAAGCGCAGGCGCTGGACGCCCTGCGCGCCCAGGGCTGGCAACCCGACTACCTCACGGTGCGCCGGCGCGCCGACCTGCAGCCCGCGGGCGCCAGCGATGCCGCCGGCACCCTGGTGGCACTGGGCGCGGCCCGCCTGGGCGGCACACGCCTGATCGACAACCGGGAGTTTTGAGCCCCCGCCGTCAAGGCAGGACGCTGAAGGCGTGCAGGGTCCGCCCCTGGCTGTCCACCGCCACGGTGACCGGGAAATCGACCAGGGTGAACTCGTGGATGGCCTCCATGCCCAGGTCTTCGAAGGCCAGCACCCGGGCGCTCCGGATGGCCCGGGACAGCAGATAGGCGGCCCCGCCCGTGGCGCACAAAGACGCCCCCCGGTGCCGGCGAATGGCTTCGCGCGCTTCGGGGCCCCGCTCGGCCTTGCCGATCATGGCCAGCAGGCCGGCCTGGGCCATGAGCGGCTCCACGAAACGGTCCATGCGCGTGGCCGTGGTCGGGCCGGCCGGCCCCACGGCCTCATCGCCCACGGCCTCGACCGGACCCACGTAGTACACGACGCGCCCGCGCAGGTCCACGGGCAGCGGCTCGCCGCGCGCCAGCCGGTCCACCAGACGCTGGTGGGCCGCATCCCGGGCGGTCAGGACCCGGCCCGAAAGCAGCAAGGTCTGGCCCAGGCGCCAGCGGGCCACCTGCGGCGCGTCCAGCTGGTCCAGATCGACCCGCAGGGCATCGGCCACCTCGAAGTGGTCCGGAATGCCCGCCCAGTCGTCCAGCGACGGCTCCTCCAGCGTGGCCGGACCACGGCCGTCGAGGGCAAACCGCAGAGAGCGGGTGGCCGCGCAATTGGGGATGAGGGCGACCGCGAGCGTGGCCGCGTGGCAGGGCGCGGTACGCACCTTGACGTCAAGCACGGCCGAAGTGCCCCCCAGGCCCTGCGCGCCGATGCCCAGGGCGTTGGCCCGGCGGTACACCGCCAGGCGCAGGGCCTCGGCGGCATCGGCCGGTGGACGGGTCTGGAGCCGGTCCATGTCGATCGGCTCGAACAGCGATTGCTTGGCCAGCAGCATGGCCTGCTCGGGCGTACCGCCAATGCCGATGCCCAGCGTGCCCGGCGGGCACCAGCCAGCGCCCATGCCCGGCAGCTGGGCGATCACCCAGTCGGCCACGCTGTCGCTGGGTTTGAGCGTGGCAAAACGCGCTTGCACGTCGCCGCCCCCGCCCTTGGCCACCACCAGGACGTCCAGCCCCTCGCCTGCCACCAGTTCGCAGTGGACGACGGCCGGCGTGTTGTCCTGGGTGTTGGTGCGGCGCCCCAGCGGGTCGGCCACCATCGTGGCGCGCAGCGGATTGATCGGATCGCGGTAGGCGCGCCGCACGCCCTCGTCGGCCACCGCCTGCAGGCTGCGCGGCGGCGTGCCATCGCGGCGGTAGAACTGCACGCCGCAACCCAGTTGCACAAAGACCTGCCCCACCCCGGTGTCCTGGCACAGGGGCCGCCGACCCTGGGCCGCCAGCCGGCTGTTGACCAGCAACTGCGCCATGGCGGCCTTGGCCGGCGGGTGGGTCTCACGGGCCCAGGCGCTGCGCAGGGCACGCACGAAGTCCGGCGGGTGGTGGTGGCTGATGGACTGGAAGGCCTCGGCCAGGCTCTGGACCAGGTCTTCCTGGGCAATCCGGGTCATGGGATCAGTCGATCTGGATCTTGGCGGCGGTCGTCACCTTGCGCCATTTTTCGATCTCGGCGGCGGTGTGCTGGGCAAAGGCTTCGGGGGCGTACTGGGCTTCGGGCAGCAGGTGGATGCCTTGGCTGGCCATGCGCTGGGTCCAGTCCTTGTCGCCCAGCGCCTTCAGGTAGGCCTGGTGCATCTTGTTCACGATGTCTTTGGGCGTGCCCTTGGGCGCGTACACGCCATACCAAGTGGCGGCCTCGAAGCCCGGCAGGGTCTTTTCGGCCAGGGTCGGCACGCCGGGGTACTGCTGCGGCATCGGGCTGAGCGAGGTCAGGGCCAAGGCGGTCATGCGCCCGCCCTGCACCTGGGGCAAGGCGGTGTTGCTCTGGTCGAACATCGCATCGACCTGGCCGCCGATGACGTCGTTCAGGGCCGGGGCCGCGCCCTTGTAGGCGACCTGCACCATCTCCACGCCCGCCTGGGCGGCAAACAGCGCCGCAATCAGGTGCGAGGTGGAGCCCACGCCCGCGTTGCCAAAATTGACCTTGCCCGGCTGGGCCTTGGCCGCCGCGATCAGATCGGCCGCGCTTTTGTACGGCGAGCGCTTGCCGACCAGCAGCACGAGCGGCGTGTCCGGGAAGCGGAACACGGCCTCAAAGCCCTTGACCGGGTCGTAGCCCAGTTTTTTGTAGAGCGAGGGGGCGGCGCCCATATAGCCCATGTGGCCCACCAGGAAGGTGTAGCCATCGGGGGCGGCCTTCGATGCCTTGGTGGCGCCAATGGTGCCGCCCGCACCGGCCACGTTCTCGATGATGATGGGCTGGCCGATCTGTTTGCCCACCTTGTCGGCAATGTCACGCGCCATGGCGTCCGTGGGCCCGCCGGCAGCAAAAGGAACGATCCACGTCAGGGCCTTGGCAGGCCAGGTTTGTGCGTGGGCCAGAGGGAAGGTGCACAGCAGTGCCAGGGCCGCGCCCAGGGTGGAAATCAGCTTCATGGGGTTCTCCGGAAGGGAAGGGATCACAAAAACAAGCGAGGGAACTCAGCGCGGCAGCGCTGCGGAGGCGGCCAGCGCCTGGTCGACCATGGCGGGCGCCAGGCCCAGGTAGTTGGCCGGGTCGGTCAGGCGGTCGATGGCCGCGCGGTCGAAGTGCGCGGTGACTTCGGGCAAGGCCGACAGCGCATCGGCCAGGGTGCCGCCGGTGGCGTGGACGGTGCGGCAGGCGTCATAGACGATGTCGTGGGCCTGCTGGCGGCCCATGGCGGGCGCCAGGCCCATCATCACGGCCTCGGCCACGATCAGGCCGCGGCTGAGGCCCAGGTTGCGGCGCATCTGGTCGGTGTCCACGATCAGGCCACCCAAGGCAAAGCGGGCCTGGTGCAGTGCGCCCGCGCTGAGGATGAAACTCTCGGGCAGGGCAATCCACTCGGCGTGCCAGGGGCCGGTGGCACGCTCGAAGTCCTGGACCAGGGCATCGACCATGAGCCCGGCATGCTGGCGCACCGCCTTGGAGGCGGCGAGCATCAACTCGCTGGAAATGGGGTTGCGCTTTTGCGGCATGGTGCTGCTGGCCCCCCGGCCCTTGACGAAGGGCTCATAGACCTCGGCGAACTCGGTCGAGGCCATGATCATGATGTCCAGCGCGATCTTGCCCAGCGAGCCGGTGATCAGCGCCAGCAGATTGACGGCTTCGGCAAAGCCGTCGCGGGCCACATGCCAGGTCGTCACCGGCACGGCCAGGTCCAGCTCCTGCGCCAGGGCCTTTTGCACCTCCAGGCCCTTGTCCCCCAGCGAGGCCAGGGTGCCGGCCGCCCCCGCGAACTGCACGACCAGCACGCGCTTGCGCAGCTCTGCCAGGCGCTCCTGGTGGCGGTCAAACATGGCCAGCCAGATCGCCACCTTGTAGCCAAAGGTCACGGGCAGCGCCTGCTGCAAGTGGGTGCGCCCGGCCATGGGCGTGTCGCGGTGCTTGTGCGCCAGGTCGGCCAGAATGCCGCGCAGCGCTCGGAGGTCCTGGTCCACGATGTCCAGCGCATCGCGCACCTGCAGCACATTGGCCGTGTCCATGATGTCCTGCGTCGTGGCGCCCCAATGCACATAGCGCCCCGCCTCGCCGCACATGGCCACCAGCTGGTGTACCAGGGGCAGGATGGGATAGCCCACGATGTCGGTCTCGTGCCGCATGTGGTCGAAATCGATGCGCTCCAGCTGCGATGCGCGGGCAATCACCTCGGCCGCCTCGGCTGGAATCACACCGCAACGCGCCTCGGCCCGGGCCAGGGCCACCTCGACCTCGATGTAGCGGGCGATCAGGCGCCGGTCGGAAAACACTTCGCGCATGGCGGCGGTGCCAAAGGCGTCGCGAAACAGAATCGAATCAAGCACCGTACTGGCAGGAGAAAAAGAGGTCATGGCCGTCTTTCGGTAGGAATATGTTGACAAAAGTCGAACATATTGTTATGTTCGAACAATTGAACTGTAAATATGTTCGAACATTCAATCATCCGGGTTAACCCTCGGACCCTGGACAAAACAAGGCTCTGGAATGACCAAGAACAGCCACACCGACCTGGCGCGCGAGCTGGGGCAAGGCATTGCCTCGGGGCAATACCCCGTGGGCTCGCTGCTGCCCACCGAGTTCGATTTGTGCGAAAGCACGGGACTGAGCCGCTACGCCGTGCGCAAGGCGCTCGACGCCCTGCAGGAGCTGGGGCTGATCTCGCGGCGCAAGAACGTGGGCACGCGGGTGGAGTCGAGCCGGCCGGCCACGGGGTTCACCCAGTCCATCGCCACGGTCGAGGAGCTGGCGCAGTTCGGCGCCCGGCATGTGCGCGTGGTCCGCTCCAGCGAGCCCCTGGTGGCCGACATCGCACTGGCCCAGGAACTGGGCTGCCCCGCAGGCAGCCACTGGCTGCACATTGCCAGCCTGCGCAGGGACGGCCAGGGCCATGCGCGCCCGATCTGCTGGACCGACGCCTACGTGGACGCCATCCATGCCGATATCGGCGCGCTGGTGCGCCAGTCGCCCGAGGTGCTGATCAGCAGCTTGATCGAGGCACGCTACGGCCGCTCCATCGCGCGCATCCGGCAAGACATCGAAGCCCTCTGCCTGCCCCCCGACATCGCCCACGAATTGCAGGCCGACGTGGGCGCCCCGGCCCTGCGCATCACACGCCGCTACTACGACGCGGCCGACAAGGTCTTCGAGATCTCCCGCTCCATCCACCCGGCCAACCGCTTCACGTTCAGCATGGAGATGAACCGCAGCAAGGAGTAAGCGCTCCTGGCGCCACGCACCCCCCAAGGCACTGGCCTGATCCTGCCCCCAGGATCGCCCCTGCCCCGGCGGTGCTATGGGATGATGGCGTGCTTTTTGCCTTGAGAACCCTTCGCATGTCCAACCCTTTTTCCCCTGCCCGGCTGTGGGCCCTGGCCGACGAATTTGGCACCCCGCTGTGGGTGTATGACGCCGCCACCATCCGCCAACGCATTGCGCAGCTGGCGCATTTCGAAACCATCCGTTTCGCGCAGAAGGCCTGCTCGAACATCCACATCCTGCGGCTGATGCGCGAACAGGGCGTGAAGGTCGATGCCGTCTCGCGCGGTGAAATCCTGCGCGCGCTGGCCGCCGGCTTTGAGCCCCGCCGCACCGACTCCGAAATCGTCTTCACCGCCGACCTGTTCGATGCCCCCACGCTCGCTTGCGTGGTCGAGCATGGCGTGCCGGTGAATGCCGGCTCGATCGACATGCTGCACCAGCTCGGAGCAGCCTCGCCCGGCCATACCGTGTGGCTGCGCATCAACCCCGGCTTTGGCCACGGCCACAGCAACAAGACCAACACCGGCGGCGAACACAGCAAGCACGGCATCTGGCACACCGAGCTGGGCGCGGCCCTGGCGGCCATCCGCCAGCACGGCCTGAAGCTCGAAGGGCTGCACATGCACATCGGCTCGGGCGTGGACTACAGCCACCTGTCCCAGGTCTGCGATGCCATGGTCGGCCTGGTCCGCCAGGCCCACGCCGCAGGACACGACCTGCACGCCATCTCGGCCGGCGGCGGCCTGTCGATTCCCTACCGCAGCGGCGAGCCGGTCGTGGACACGCAGCACTACCACGGCCTGTGGGATGCCGCCCGCAAGGAAGCCGAGGCCCTGGTCGGCCACCCGCTGGGCCTGGAAATCGAACCCGGCCGCTACCTGGTGGCCGAATCCGGCGTGCTGCTGGCCGAAGTGCGCGCCACCAAGGACGTGGGCAGCAACCATTTCGTGCTGGTCGATGCCGGCTTCAACGAACTCATGCGCCCCTCGATGTACGGCAGCTTCCACGCCATGAGCGTGCTGCGCCGCGACGGCAGCCAGGCCGCCGAGCGCCCCTGCGTGGTGGCCGGCCCGCTGTGCGAATCGGGGGATGTGTTCACCCAGGGCGACGGCGGCGTGGTGCTCCCCCGCGACCTGCCCGCCGCCCAGGTGGGCGACCTGCTGGTGATCCACGACACCGGCGCCTACGGCGCCTCGATGTCGTCCAACTACAACACCCGCCCCCTCATCGCCGAGGTCTTGGTCGAGGGTGACAACGCCCACCTGATCCGCCGCCGCCAGACAGTGGAAGAACTGCTGGCGTTGGAGTTGGGGCTGTAAAACCAAAAGCCCGGCGCCCTCCAGAGAGCGCCTTCTGGCAGCGCCCATCGCCCCCCCTGGCAGCCAAGCAGCCAGGGGACAGGTTTCACCAGCCCACCGCCTCGCTCCGCGGGTCGCGGCCCATCAGCAAGGTCACCGCATCCGCCGCCTGCAAGGTGCCATCCAGCAGCGCCACCACGGTCTCGGAAATCGGCATCTCCACCCCCGCATGGCGGGCGCGCTGCACCACGGTGCGGGCGCTGTACACCCCTTCGGCCACATGGCCCAGCGAGGCCACGGCCTGCGCCAGGGTCTGCCCCTGGGCCAGCAGCAGGCCCACGCGCCGGTTGCGCGACAGGTCGCCCGTGGCCGTCAGCACCAGATCGCCCAGGCCCGACAGCCCCATGAAGGTGTCGCTCCGCGCCCCCAGGGCCAGGCCCAGGCGGGTCATTTCCGCCAGGCCGCGCGTGATCAGGGCGGCACGTGCGTTCAGGCCCAGTTGCAGGCCGTCGCACAGGCCGGTGGCAATCGACAGCACATTCTTGACGGCGCCCCCGACCTCCACCCCCACGATGTCGTCATTGGCATAGACGCGCAGGCTCGGGCTGTGGAAAGCGGCCACCAAAGCCTCGCGCACCGCCGCATGCACGCTGGCGGCGACCAGGGCCGTGGGCTGGTTGCACGCCACTTCCTGGGCAAAACTCGGGCCGCTGAGTACGCCGGCCCGCAAATGCGGGGCGACCTGGGCACACACCTCATGCCCGAGCAGGCCATAGGCGGTGGAACCATCCGGCACGGCCTCAAAGCCCTTGCACAACCAGGCCACGGGCAGGGTGCAGCCTTGCAGCGAGCCCAGCAGGCCCCGCAGAGCGGCCATGGGCGTGCCGACCACCACCAGATCCGCCCCCTGGCACAGGGCCGCAGGGTCGCCCCCCGCCAGGGACAGGGTGGGCGGGAAGGCCATGCCGGGAAGGTAGCGCGCGTTCTGGCGCTGCGCCTGCATGTCGGCCCGCTGCTGTGCATCGCGGGCCCACAGGGTGACGGCATGGCCCGCAGGATGGTGCGCGGCGCTCATGGCAAGCGCCGTGCCCCAGGCTCCGGCACCAAGGACTATGATTTTCATAGCATTAAGCGCTTATTCTTCGTGCTCTAGAAAGCAAAAAGGCCTTGAAAAAGGCCTGGAGGGGAAAGAGTGCGAACGCCCTTCGCCCAGGGTCCGTCCCCGCCGCAACACAAAGGCCTTGCCCTGCGTGCGCCGGGAAAGCCGGGGGATTACTGGGCGATCTGGCCCGCAGCGGCAGCCTGTTGCTGCTCGTACATGGCCTGGAAGTTGATTTCGGCCAGGTGCACGGGCGGAAAGCCGGCGCGGTTGACGATGTCGGCCACATTGCCGCGCAGGTAGGGGTACACGATCTGGGGGCAGGCAATGCCCATGATGGCGCCCATCTGGTCTTCCGGCAGGTTGCGGATCTCGAAAATGCCGGCCTGCTTGGCTTCGACCAGGAACACGGTCTTGTCCTTGATCTTGGTCTGCACCGTGGCGGTCACGGCGACTTCGAAGATGCCATCGGCCACGGGCGTGGCTTCCACGCCCAGCTGGATGTCCACATTGGGCTGCTCTTGCTCCAGTAGGATGGCGGGCGAGTTGGGTTGCTCGAGCGACAGGTCCTTGAGGTAGACGCGCTGGATCTGGAAAACGGGATTTTCTTGGTCGGCCATGGTGAAATTCTCTTTGCTCTGACGGAAGGGATGCAAAACGAAACCCGCCGGGGATCAGCTCCCGCAGCGGGCACATGGGGCTGCATTATGCAGTCCCCACAGGCGCGCGCGCCGGGTGCTCGGGGCGGCTTCAGGCCGCACCGAGCAAGGGCAGCAAGCCGCCCCGGCCGTCGAGCGCCACCAGGTCATCGCACCCGCCCACGTGGGTGTCGCCGATGAAAATCTGCGGCACCGTGCGGCGCCCGGTGATTTCCATCATGTGGCTGCGCGCGACGGGATCGGTGTCGATGCGGATTTCCTCGATCTGCTCAACGCCCTTGGATTTCAGGATCTGCTTGGCGCGAACGCAATAAGGGCAGACGGCGGTGGTGTACATCTTGACGGCTTGCATGGCGGTCTTTCGAAAGGTGAAGGGGGCAAAAAGCTGGCGCGGCAGCGCGCTCAGGCCTTTTCGATGGGCAGGCTGGCCTCGCGCCAGGCCTTGAGGCCGCCGGCCAGCGACTGGGCCTTGTCGTAGCCCAGCTTCTGGGCCATGGCCACGGCCCGCGCGGAGCGGGCACCGCTGGCACACATCAGCACCAGGGGCAAAGCCTTGTTCTTGACCAGTCCCGGCAGCCGCTCTTCGAGCTGGCCCAGGGGGACATTCTTGGCGCCGACCACATGGCCCGCGGCGAACTCCTCGGCCTCGCACACGTCGATGACGACAGCTTTCTCGCGGTTGATGAGCTGCACCGCCAGCGCGGGGGTGAGCCCGCCGCCGCTGGCGCCCTTGAGCAGCGGCCAGAGCAACATGCCGCCCGAAGCCAGTGCGACCACGAACAAATACCAGTTGTCGATAATGAAATTCACGAAAGTTCCTAGGTGTGCAAAACCCGGCAATTTTAGAATGTATGGTTTTGACCCGCTTTCGCTAGGGAAACCATGTACAAACTCGTTCTGATCCGCCACGGTGAATCCACCTGGAACCTCGAAAACCGCTTTACCGGCTGGACCGATGTGGATCTCACCCCCACCGGGGTCTCCCAGGCCATGTCGGCAGGCAAATTGCTCAAGGCCGAAGGCTATGCCTTCGATCTGGCCTACACCAGCGTGCTCAAGCGTGCCATCCATACCCTGTGGTACGCCCTGGACGAAATGGACTGCACCTGGCTGCCCGTGGTGAAAAGCTGGCGCCTGAACGAACGCCACTACGGCGGCCTGCAGGGCCTGAACAAGGCCGACATGGCCAAGCAGTACGGCGACGAACAGGTCCTGGTGTGGCGCCGTAGTTACGACACCCCGCCACCCGCCCTGGAAGCCAACGACCCCCGCAGTGAGCGCAGCGACCGCCGCTATGCCGCCCTGAACCCCGCCGATGTGCCCCTGACCGAATGCCTCAAGGACACCGTGGCCCGCGTGCTGCCGTTCTGGAACGAGACCATGGCCCCGGCGATCCGTTCGGGCCAGCGCGTGGTCGTGGCCGCACACGGCAACTCGATCCGCGCCCTGATCAAGTACCTCGACGACATTTCCGAGCAGGACATCGTCGGGCTGAACATCCCCAACGGCATCCCGCTGGTCTATGAACTCGACGCCGATCTGAAGCCGATCCGCCACTACTACCTGGGCGATGCCGCAGCGGCGGCTGCCGCTGCCGCTGCCGTGGCCACCCAGGGCAAGGCCTGAAGCGCGGGCCCGGCCGGGGGGACGCCCCGGCCTCGGGCCAGAAAGTGCAATCCAGCACGGAACTGCGGCGGGTCCAACCCTTCCAAGGTGTATATTGAATCGGTAAAGGTGTTGTATGGGCCACAAACTGAAAATTGCAGGTTGGATATCGATTGGCGTGCTCGCAGGGGCGCTCACGACGGTGTCGCTGCAGACCGTGGCGCGCGTCGGCATGGCGCCTTTGCCGCTGGAAGAAATCCAGCAACTCTCCGCGGTGTTTGGCCTGGTCAAGACCGACTATGTCGAACCCGTTGATGACAAAAAGCTGATTTCGGACGCCATCTCGGGCATGGTGGCCAGCCTGGACCCCCACTCCCAGTACTTCGACAAAAAGTCCTTCAAGGAATTCCGCGAAGGCACGACCGGCCGTTTTGTCGGCGTGGGCATCGAAATCACCCAGGAAGACGGCCTGGTCAAAGTGGTCTCGCCCATCGAAGGCTCTCCTGCCTTCCGCGCCGGCCTCAAGACCAACGACCTGATCACCAAGATCGACGACACCGCCGTCAAGGGACTGCCGCTCAACGAAGCCGTCAAGCGCATGCGCGGTGAGCCCAATACCAAGGTCACGCTGACCATTTTCCGCAAGGAAGAGAGCCGGACCTTCCCGGTCACCATCACGCGCGAAGAAATCAAGACGCAATCGGTCAAGGGCAAGGTCATCGAACCGGGCTACGCCTGGGTCCGGCTGTCGCAGTTCCAGGAACGCACGGTGGACGACTTCGTGCGCAAGATCGAAGAGGTCTACAAGCAGGAGCCCCAGCTCAAGGGTCTGGTGCTGGACCTGCGCAACGATCCCGGTGGCCTGCTGGATGCCGCCGTGGCGATTTCAGCCGCCTTCCTGCCCGCGGACGTCACCGTGGTCAGCACCAACGGCCAGCTGCCCGAAAGCAAGGCCACCTACAAGGCAGCCCCCGAGTTCTACCAGCGCCGGGGCAGCAGCGATCCGCTCAAGCGGCTGCCCGTGGCCCTGAAGACGGTCCCCCTGGTGGTCCTGGTGAACGAAGGCTCCGCCTCGGCCAGCGAAATCGTGGCCGGTGCCCTGCAGGACCACCAGCGCGCCACCGTCATGGGCAGCCAGACCTTTGGCAAAGGCTCGGTGCAGACCGTGCGCCCACTGGGCCCCGAGACCGGCATCAAGCTCACGACGGCACGCTACTACACGCCCAGCGGCAAATCGATCCAGGCCAAGGGCATCGTGCCCGACGTGATGATCGACGAGTCCGAAGAAGGCAATGTGTTTGCCGCCCTGCGCATGCGCGAAGCCGACCTCGACAAGCACCTGGGCAGCGGCCAGGGCGAAGAGAAAAAAGACGAAGCCCGTGAAAAGGCCCGCGAGGAAGCCCGCAAGCGCCTCGAGGAGGAAGCCAGGAAGCCCGCCAGCGAACGCAAGATGCCCGAGTTCGGCTCCGACAAAGACTTCCAACTGGTACAGGCGCTGAACCAGTTGAAGGGCCGCGCGGTGCTGGTCAGCAAGACCTTGACGGCCCGCCAGGAAGACAAAAAGGAAGACTGAGCGCTTTCTCGCTTCACACAGGCTGGGCGCCCCCAGGAGCCCGGCCTTTTTCATGCCCTACGCCCTTGCTCCCATGACCGATGACCAGCTCTTGCGCTATTCGCGCCACATCCTGCTCGACGAAGTCGGCATCGAAGGGCAGGAGCGCATCCTGGCCAGCCACGCCCTGATCATCGGGGCAGGTGGACTGGGTTCGCCCGCCGCGCTTTACCTGGGTTCCGCAGGCGTGGGGCAGATCACGCTGGTGGATGACGATGTGGTGGACCTGACCAATCTGCAGCGCCAGATTGCCCACACCACGGCCCGGGTGGGCCAGCCCAAGGTCACTTCGGCTGCCGAAGCCGTGGCCGCCATCAACCCGGAAGTGCGGGTGCACACCGTGCAGGCCCGGGCCGACGCGGCCCTGCTGGAACGCCTGGTCCCCGGCGCCACGGTCGTGCTGGACTGCAGCGACAACTACGCCACGCGCCAGGCGGTCAATGCGACCTGCGTGCGCCATGGCAAACCCCTGGTGGCCGGGGCCGTGGTCCGCTTTGACGCCCAGATCACGGTGGTGGACCCGCGCGAGCCCACGGCGCCGTGCTATGCCTGTATTTTTCCGGCCGATGCCACTTTTGAAGAGGTGCGCTGCTCGACCCTGGGGGTCTTCGCCCCGCTAGTGGGCGTGGTGGGCGCCATGCAGGCCGCTGAGGCCCTCAAATGGATCGCGGGTGCAGGCCCCTCGCTCGCAGGCCGCCTGCTGATGCTCGACGGCCGGCGCATGGAATGGAACAGCATGCAGGTCCAAAGGCATGCCGGTTGCCTGGTGTGCGGCCAGGCGGCCACACAGGCGCCCAGCGCGCCTTGATTCACCTCGATTAACGGCGGACGGGAATCCCGCGTTCGGCCATCAGCTGCTTGGCCTGGGCGACGGTGTATTCGCCATAGTGGAAGATGCTGGCGGCCAGCACGGCATCGGCACCGCCGATCTGGATGCCGTCGGCCAGGTGGTCGAGGTTGCCCACGCCGCCCGACGCAATCACTGGCACGCTGACCGCATCGCTGACTGCACGGGTCAGGGCCAGATCGAACCCCGCCTTGGTCCCGTCACGGTCCATGCTGGTCAGCAGGATTTCACCGGCCCCCAGGCGCGCCATTTCCGTGGCCCAGGACACGGCATCCAGCCCGGTGTTCTTGCGCCCGCCATGGCTGTAGACATCCCACCCCGCGCCAACGGCCTGCCCGTCGGCGCCCAGGCGCTGGGCGTCCGCTTCCGAGCGGCGCTTGGCATCAATGGCCACCACGATGCATTGCGCACCGTATTTGGCCGATGCCGCGCGGATGACCTCGGGGTTGGCGATGGCGGCCGAATTGAAGCTGACCTTGTCGGCCCCGGCATTGAGCAGGCGGCGCACGTCTTCGACGGTGCGCACGCCCCCGCCCACGGTCAGCGGGATGAACACCTGGCTGGCCACGGCCTCAATGATGTGCAAGATCAGGTCCCGGCCATCGCTGGTGGCCGTGATGTCGAGAAAGGTCAGCTCGTCGGCACCCTGGCCGTTGTAGCGGGCGGCGATCTCGACCGGATCGCCCGCATCGCGCAGCTCCACAAAATTGACGCCCTTGACCACGCGGCCCCCGGTCACGTCGAGGCAAGGAATGATGCGTTTGGCAAGCATGGAAACTCCAGAATCCAGAAAAAAGTTCAGAGCACCCGCAGGTGCTGCCCCCCGGTCCAGCGAGCTCCGGGCGACAAGGACACCGGCTGGTCGATCTGCGCGGCCTCGATGCACAGCAGGTGCTGGTAGCCCGTGGCAGGCAGATCGGGCAGGCGGGCGCAGAGATCGGGGCCCGGATTCCAGACCACGGTCTGGCCCAGGCTGGCGCTTTGCGCGATCTCCAGACCCTGGCCACCGTCCTGCAGCCGCACCGGGGCCGATGCCGCCTGGAACACGCTGTCGTATTCCCCGGCAAAGGCGATGTCCCCCTGCTGCACCCCCTGGCGGTCCGCCAGGGCATCCCAGCGCGCGCAATCGTCCAGGCCCTGCACCCGCACCTGGGCGATGTCGTCCACGGCCAGATAGGTGTGCAGCGCGGTGGTGAAGTCCCAGGCGCTGGGCCCCGGGTTGTGGACGGCCAGGTCGATCTGCAGGCAGCCGGGCGCCAGCACCACTGCCAGTTGCACGGCAAAGCGTTCAGGCCACCAGACCCGGCTGCGTTCGCTGTCGTGCAGGCTCAGGCGCAGCGTCTGGGTGGCTTGTCCGGTGGGAAGGGCGTCCACCTGCCAGGGCAGGTTGCGCGCAAAACCATGCTTGGGCAGAGGGCCACGCTGGTTGAACTGGGGAAAGCACAGGGGAATCCCCCCGCGCAGGGCCGACTGGCCATCGAAGCGCGCCTGCGGGCTCAGGTAGAGCCGCTCACGCCCGCCCGCCACCCAGGACAGCACCTGGCCGCCGTGCAGGCTGACCCAGGCCGAATCCCCGTTGGCAAGGCACAGGCGCAGGCCCGGCTGGCCCTGCCAGACGTCCACAGCGCCCGGCGCAAGCGCAGGGTCAGGCATGGCCCAGTGCGTCGGCGCGGGCCTGGGCAGCGGCAAAGTCGAGGTCACCGCTGTAGATGGCCCGGCCGCAGATCACGCCCTCAACGCCTTCGCTTTCGACGGCGCACAGTTGTTCAATGTCGGCCATGCTGCCCAGCCCCCCCGAGGCAATCACGGGGATGGTCAGCGCCTGGGCCAGCTTGACGGTGGCCTCAATATTGATGCCCGAGAGCATGCCATCGCGGCCGATGTCGGTGTAGATGATGGACTCGACGCCCCAGTCCTGGAACTTCTTCGCCAGATCGACCACCTCGTGGCCCGTGAGCTTGCTCCAGCCGTCGGTGGCCACCTTGCCGTCCTTGGCATCGAGGCCGACGATGATGTGGCCGCCAAAGGCGCTGCAGGCATCTTTCAGGAAGCCGGGGTTCTTCACGGCGGCCGTGCCAATGATGACGTAGCGCAGGCCGCCATCGATGTATTTCTCGATGGTGTCCAGGTCGCGGATGCCGCCGCCGAGCTGCACGGGGATGTCGTTACCGACTTCGCGCAGGATGGACTTGATGGCGTTCAGGTTCTTGGGCGTACCCGCGAAAGCGCCGTTCAGGTCCACCAGGTGCAGGCGGCGGGCGCCGGCCTCCAGCCATTTGCGCGCCATGGCGGCGGGGTCTTCACCGAAGGTGGTGGATTGGTCCATATCGCCTTGCTTGAGGCGAACGCAGTGGCCGTCCTTGAGGTCGATGGCGGGAATGAGCAGCATGGTAGGTTCGGGAAAATGGGCTTCGGCTGACTAAGCCCGAACAGGTTGAAAAGCCGGGGGAAAAGAAAATCAGGGATTCCAGTGCAGAAAGTTGCGGTACAGCGCCAGGCCATGCTCCGCACTCTTTTCCGGGTGGAACTGGGTGGCAAAAATATTGTCCCGGGCGATGGCGGACGCAAACAGGCCACCGTAATCGGTCTCGCCCGCCGCGTGGGCCGGATCGCGTGGCTGCGCATAAAAGCTGTGCACGAAATAAAAGTAGCTCTGGTCGGGCACCTGACCCCACACCGGATGCACCGCCCCGCCATGCGGCACCTGGCGCACCTGGTTCCAGCCCATCTGCGGCACTTTGTAGCGGCTGCCATCGGGCTGGGTTTTGCCCGCCAGATCAAACTTCAGCACCTCGCCAGGGACCAGGCCCAGGCCCGGGGTGTCGCCTTCGGCGCTGTGGTCGAGCAGCATCTGCATCCCGACGCAAACCCCGAACAGCGGCTTGCTGGCCGCGGCTTCGAGCACCGATTCGCGCAGCCCCGACTCGCGCAGTTCGCGCATGCAATCGGGCATGGCGCCCTGCCCTGGCAGCACCACGCGCTGGGCGGCGCGCACCTCTTCGGGGCGCGAGGTGACCACCACCGTCCAGCCGCTCCCGTGGGCGGCCGCCTGCACGGCCTGCGAGACCGAGCGCAGATTGCCCATGCCGTAGTCCACGACCGCGACGGTTTTTGCTTCTGTATTCATAGCTATCAGGGCAAGCAAAACGGGGGCCAGGCCCTGTTTTGACAGGCAATCATCAGAGGGAGCCTTTGGTCGATGGAATGGTGCCTGCCGCGCGCGGGTCGACTTCCAGCGCCGCCCGCAAGGCGCGTGCGAAGGCCTTGAAAAGGGTTTCGCACTGGTGGTGCGCGTTCACGCCCTTGAGGTTGTCGATGTGCAAGGTCACGCCGGCGTGGTTCACGAAGCCCTGGAAAAACTCATACACCAGCTGGGTGTCGAGCTGTCCGAGCATGCCGCTGGTGAAATGCACGTCCATGTGCAGTCCTGGACGGCCGGAAAAATCCACCACGACGCGGCTCAGGGCCTCGTCCAGGGGGACGTAGGCATGGCCATAGCGGCGAATGCCTTTTTTGTCGCCCACCGCCTGGGCAAACGCCAGGCCCAGGGTGATGCCGATGTCCTCGACGGTGTGGTGGCCATCGATGTGCAAATCCCCCTGGCACTGGATGTCCAGATCGATCAGGCCGTGGCGAGCAATCTGCTCCAGCATGTGGTCCAGAAAACCGATGCCGCTGTGCAGCCGCGACTGGCCCGTGCCGTCCAGATTCAGGCGCACGGTGATTTGGGTTTCCAGAGTGTTCCGGGTGACTTCGGCCTGCCGCATGTCGGGGGGTCTTTGTTCAGTGAATAAGGCGGGGCATGATAGCATCCACGTCCCTGTCGCCTCCCATGCAAGGCTTGCGCCCCGGCCTTGAGCCCCCGCGCTTTCGGGTGTGCCGACCCCCTTCGACAACGCATCGGACCCATCGCATGAGCCGCTTCTGGAGTGCCGTCGTCCACGGCCTGACCCCTTACGTTCCGGGCGAACAGCCCAAGCTGGACCAGCTGGTCAAGCTCAACACGAACGAACACCCCTACGGTCCCTCGCCCCGCGCGCTCGAAGCCATCCACGCGGCCACCAACGACACGCTGCGCCTGTACCCCGACCCCAATGCCGATGCCCTCAAGGCCGCATTGGCCCGGCGCCACGGCCTGCAGCCCGCGCAGATCTTCGTCGGCAATGGCTCGGACGAAGTGCTGGCCCATGCCTTCATGGCGCTGCTCAAGCACGGCCAGCCCCTGTGGTTTCCCGACATCACCTACAGCTTCTACCCGGTGTACTGCGGCCTGTACGGCGTGCCGCACCAAACGATTCCGCTGGCGGACGACTACACCTTGCGCACCGAAGACTACCTGCCCCGCGATGGCCAGCAGGCCGGCGCGATTATTTTCCCCAACCCGAACGCGCCCACCGGCCGCCTGCTGCCGCTGGCCGAGGTCGAGCGCATCGTCGCGGGCAACCCCGACGCGGTCGTGCTGGTCGATGAGGCCTATGTCGATTTCGGCGGCGACAGCGCCATTCCCCTGGTGGACAAGTACCCCAACCTCCTGGTGGTGCACACCTTCTCCAAGAGCCGCTCGCTGGCAGGCCTGCGCGTCGGCTTCGCCGCCGGCCACCTCGCCCTGATCGAAGGGCTGGAGCGCGTGAAGAACAGCTTCAACTCCTACCCCCTGGGCAAGCTGGCACTGGCGGGGGCGGTGGCCTCGGTGGAAGACGAAGCGTATTTCCAGGACAGCTGCCGCAAGGTCATCGCCACGCGGGAAACCCTGGTCGGACAGCTGAGCGCTCTGGGCTTCCAGGTGCTGCCTTCGGCCGCCAACTTCATCTTTGCCCGCCACCCCGAGCGGGATGCCGCGCAACTGGCCGCCGCCTTGCGCGAGCGCGCCATCATCGTGCGCCACTTCAAGCAGGCACGGATCGACCAGTTCCTGCGCATCACGGTGGGCACCGACGCGCAGTGCAGCACGCTGGTGCAGGCCCTGCAGGAGATCCTGGCGACTTGAGGCCCCCTCCCCGCCCCCATTGAAAAAGCCGCATGGATTGCGGCTTTTTTGCTTTGGATGGCCAGGAAGGCGGCTCAAGGGCCCTGAAAGAGCCCCACGGGAACCAGAAAACTACTTCAGCCGCATCTCCGCCGCCCGCGCATGGGCCTGCAGGCCTTCACCGTGGGCGATCACCGAGGCAATCTGGCCCAGAGTCTGGGCGCCCTGCTCGCTGACCTCGATCAGGCTGCTGCGCTTCTGGAAGTCGTACACGCCCAGCGGCGAGCTGAAGCGGGCCGTACCGCTGGTGGGCAGCACGTGGTTGGGGCCAGCGCAGTAGTCGCCCAGCGATTCGCTGGTGTAGGCGCCCAGAAAGATGGCACCGGCGTGGCGCAGCAGGGGCTCCCAGCGGTGCGGATCGCTGCTGGAGACTTCCAGGTGCTCGGGCGCAATGCGGTTGGAAATCTCGCAGGCCTCTTCCATGCTGCGCGTGTGGATCAAGGCCCCCCGGCCGTTCAGGCTCTTGGCGATGATCTCGGCGCGCGGCAGGGGGGGCAGCAGGCGGTCGATGGCAGCCTGCACCC
>JAQUDN010000174.1 GCA_028685665.1 Burkholderiaceae bacterium
CGTGGACTCGCTCAAGATCGAAGGCCGCACCAAGAGCCTGTACTACGTGGCCCGCACCGCCCAGGTCTACCGCCGCGCCATTGACGATGCCGTGGCCGGCCGGCCCTTCAACCCCGACTTGCTGCAGGAGCTCGAGGGCCTGGCCCACCGGGGCTACACCGGCGGCCTGCTGCAGCGCCGCCCGGCCCAGGCCTACCAGAACTACGACACCGGCCATTCGGCGGCGCACCGCAGCCAGTTTGTGGGCGAAGTGCGCGCCGCCCAGGACGGCTGGGTCGAGGTCGAGACCAAGAACCGCTTTGCCGTGGGCGACCTGCTCGAAGTCATCCACCCCAGCGGCAACGTCCAGCTGCGCCTGGAGCAGATGCGCAATGCCGAGGGCGTGCCGGTGCAGGTGGCGCAGGGCAACCCAGTCAAGGTGTGGATTCCGCTGGAGGCGCGCTACGCCGGCGCCCTGCTGGCGCGGGTCTTCGAAGAGGCGGCGCTGCCGGCCTGACCCCCTGGCCGGGGCGCGGGGCGCCCCCCGCGGGAGGCGTCATGGAGGGGTCATACAGCGCTTGTATATTCGCGGGCTATTTTTGGTGTTTTCCATGCAACCCTTCACCCTGCGCCCCGTGGCTTTTCTTGTGTCTTTGCTGGCGCTGAGTGCGGCCAGCGCACCGGCCTGGTCGGCCGAAGACGAAGGCGAAGAAACCTCGATGGCCCGGTTTCAGAGCACCTACATCTTCCAGAAAAAGCCCTCGTTCGCAGCCCAGTACAGCGGCCCGAACAGCGTGGGGGTGGCGTCCGAGCGCAGCTACACCTTCACCCTGTCGGCCTATTTGGGCTTCAAGCCCTGGCAGGACGGCGAGATTTACCTGGTGCCTGAGCTGACCCA
This sequence comes from Burkholderiaceae bacterium, assembly GCA_028685665.1. GTDB lineage: Bacteria > Pseudomonadota > Gammaproteobacteria > Burkholderiales > Burkholderiaceae_C > JAQUDN01. The sequence goes on from JAQUDN010000174.1 coordinate 878, forward strand.
GGGAATTCCCCTGTCCGGGCTGGTGGGCCTGGGGGGCTTTACCAACGGCGAAGCCACGCGCGTGGGCGGCAGCAACCCCAAGCTCTACCGCCAGAAACTCTTCTTGCGCCAGACCTGGAACCAGGGGGGCGAGCGCCAGCGGGTCGAGGGCGAGGTCGACCAGATGGCCGGCTGGGTCGAGCGCAACCGCCTGGTGCTGACGGCGGGCAACTTCTCGGCCCTCGATATTTTTGACGACAACGCCTACGCCAAGGACCCGCGCACCCAGTTCATGAACTGGTCGAGCATGGCGCATGCCTCCTACGACTACGCCGCCGATGCCCGGGGCTTTGGCTGGGGTGCGGCGCTGGAGTGGTACACCGGCGACTGGGTGCTGCGCGCCGGGCGCCTGACGGGCCCCAAGAGCCCCAATGCCTTGCCCCTGGACTTCCGCATCGGCAAGCATTACGGCGACCAGGTCGAGCTGGAGCATGCCCACACCCTGGCCGGCGAGCCGGGCAAGGTGCGCCTGCTGGCCTGGCGCAACCGCGCCGTGCTGGCCAGTTACAGCGACGCCCTGCGCTATGGCCTGGCCCACCCCGCCGATCCCGACACGCAGTGGATTGGCCAGGTGCGCTCGGGCATCAAAACCAAGTACGGCGTGGGCCTGAACCTGGAGCAGGCCCTGAGCGACCGGGCCGGCGTGTTCCTGCGCGCCATGAAGGCCGACGGCCGCACCGAAACCTATGCCTTCACCGAGGCCGATGCCTCCCTGTCTTTCGGGGGCGCCCTGAAGGGGAATGCCTGGGGCCGGGCCGCCGATACGCTGGGGGTGTCGTTCATGCGCAACGGCCTGTCCAAGGACCGGCGCGAGTACCTGAAGGCGGGCGGCATCTCGTTCTTCATCGGGGATGGCGGGCTCCACTACCGCCCCGAAACCATCTACGAGACCTACTACAGCTGGAATGCCTCGAAGCACCTGTGGGTGACCTTCGATGTCCAGCGCATCCTGAACCCGGCCTACAACGCGGCCCGGGGCCCGATCTCGGTGGGCTCGGTGCGCCTGCACGCCGAGTTCTGAGCGCCCCCCGCCATCGCCCGGGGGCGGCCCAGGGGGAGGGGGCCCGCGGTGGGCAGGGCAGGGCCAAACCTATAATCTTTGGCTGGTCCTGAGGGACAGGCCTTTGCCGTCCCGTGCACCCCTTTTTGATAACACCATGAGCCAACCCATCTTCACCGTCGCCGACATCCGCAAGACCTTTCTGGACTTTTTTGCCTCCAAGGGCCACACCGTGGTGGCGTCCAGCCCCCTGGTGCCGGGCAACGACCCGACGCTGATGTTCACCAACTCCGGCATGGTGCAGTTCAAGGATGTGTTCCTGGGCACCGACAAGCGCCCCTACCAGCGCGCCGTGTCCGTCCAGGCCTGCCTGCGCGCCGGTGGCAAGCACAACGACCTGGAAAACGTGGGCTATACCGCGCGCCACCACACATTCTTTGAAATGCTGGGCAACTGGAGCTTTGGCGACTACTTCAAGCGCGAAAGCCTGAAGTGGGCCTGGGAGCTGCTGACCGAGGTCTACAAGCTTCCCAAGGACCGCCTGCTGGCCACCGTCTACCAGGAAGACGACGAGGCCTACGACATCTGGACCAAAGAGATCGGCCTGCCGCCCGAGCGCGTGATCCGCATCGGCGACAACAAGGGCGGCCGCTACAAGTCCGACAACTTCTGGATGATGGCCGACACCGGCCCGTGCGGCCCCTGCAGCGAGATCTTTTACGACCACGGCGACCACATCCCCGGCGGCCCCCCGGGCAGCCCCGACGAAGACGGCGACCGCTTCATCGAGATCTGGAACAACGTGTTCATGCAGTTCGACATGGCCGAGGACGGCTCGGTCACGCCCCTGCCGGCCCCTTGCGTGGACACCGGCATGGGCCTGGAGCGCCTGGCGGCCATCCTGCAGCATGTGCACAGCAACTACGAAATCGACATTTTCGACCAGCTCATCTACGCCGCCGCACGCGAAACCGGCGTGACCGACCTGGGCCACAAGTCCCTGCGCGTGATCGCCGACCACATCCGTGCCACCGCCTTCCTGGTCAGCGACGGCGTCATCCCCAGCAACGAAGGCCGGGGCTATGTGCAGCGCCGCATCGTGCGCCGGGCCATTCGCCACGGTTACAAGCTGGGCCGCAAGACGCCGTTCTTCCACCGGATGGTGGCCGATCTGGTGCGCCTGATGGGCGATGCCTATCCCGCCCTGCGCGCCCAGGAGCACCGTATCACCGAAATTCTCCAGGCCGAGGAACTGCGCTTTTTCGAAACGCTGGCCAACGGCATGGAAATCCTGGATGCCGCGCTGGGCGATGGGGCCCAGGTCCTGCCTGGCGAAGTGGCCTTCAAGCTGCACGACACCTACGGTTTTCCGCTCGACCTGACCAACGACGTCTGCCGCGAGCGCGACGTGTCCGTCGATGCGGCGGGCTTTCAGGTCGCCATGGAAAAGCAAAAGGCCCAGGCCCGCGCCGCAGGCAAGTTCAAGATGGACCGTGCCCTGGAATACACCGGCGCCGGCAATGCCTTCGTGGGCTACGAGCAGCTCGAAGCTAATTCAAAAATCGTAGCAATCTACGTAGACGGGGTGAGCGTTGCAGCGCTCAAAGAGGGTGAAACGGGCGTGGTGGTGCTCGACACCACCCCCTTCTACGCCGAAAGCGGTGGCCAGGCCGGTGACGAAGGCGAGATCGGCAGCGGATCGGCGCTGTTTGCGGTGGACGACACGCTCAAGATCAAGGCCGATGTGTTTGGCCACCATGGCACGCTGGAGCAGGGCACGCTGAACGTGGGCGACCATGCCAGCGCCCAGGTCGACCAGGTGGTGCGGGCGGCCACGGTGCGCAACCACTCGGCCACCCACCTCCTGCACAAGGCCTTGCGCGAAGTGCTGGGCGCCCATGTGCAGCAAAAGGGCTCGCTGGTCAACGCCGAGCGCACCCGCTTCGACTTCACGCACAACGCGCCGGTCACCGATGCCGAGATCCGCGAGATCGAGCGCCGCGTGAACGGTGAAATCCTTGCCAACGCCGCCACCCTGGCCCGCGTGATGGACATCGAGTCGGCCCAGAAGACCGGAGCGACCATGCTGTTCGGCGAGAAATACGGCGAAACCGTGCGCGTGCTGGACATCGGCAGCAGCCGCGAGCTGTGCGGCGGCACCCATGTGCAGCGCACGGGCGACATCGGCCTGTTCAAGGTGGTGGGCGAGGGCGGTGTGGCCGCCGGCGTGCGCCGCATCGAGGGCGTGACGGGCACCAACGCCCTGGCCTATCTGCAGCAGCTCGAAGACACCGTCACCCAGGCCGCCAGCAGCTTCAAGGCCCCCGTGGGCGAGCTCAACGGCCGCATCGGCCAGGTGCTGGACCAGGTCAAGGCGCTCGAAAAAGAACTCGCCGCCCTCAAGGGCAAGCTGGCTTCGTCGCAAGGCGATGAACTGGTCAACCAGGCCGTGGACGTGGGCGGTATCCGGGTGCTGGCCGCCGCGCTGCCCGGCGCCGATGCCAAGGCCTTGCGCGACACCCTCGACAAGCTCAAGGACAAGCTCAAGACCGCGGTCATCGTGCTGGCGGCGGTCGATGGCGACAAGGTCCAGCTGGCCGCCGGCGTCACGGCCGACAGCGTGGGCCGTATCAAGGCCGGTGAACTGGTCAACTTTGTCGCCCAGCAGGTGGGCGGCAAGGGCGGCGGCAAGCCCGACATGGCCATGGCCGGCGGCACCCAGCCTGCCGGTCTGCCGGCTGCGCTGGCTTCCGTGGCGGCCTGGGTGGGCCAGAAGCTCTGAGTCCAGGGCCTGTCGGCAGCCCCCCGGGCCTCTGAACGACGATCCTGAGCGACGGCCACGGCCTTTTCGCACACGCCGCTCCACGTCGCCCCACGCCGCCCCACGTCGCCATGGCTCCTCCCCGCCCCCCTTCTGCACCGCCGGCCGGACCACCGGCTCCCGCCCAGCGGTCCGGGTGGAGGGGCGCCACGGCCCCTTTCGGGGTGGTGATTGCCTCCCTGGTGGTCGGGGCCATGCTGCTGCTCTCGGGGCTGCTGGCCTTCCAGGTGTACCAGACGGCCCGCCAGGCCCTGTGGACTGCCACCAACGACAGCGCCCAGCACACCAGCCAGCTCATCAGCGAGCGCATGCGCCGCATGGTCGATCCGGCCGATGCCAGCATCCGGCTGCTGGCCTTTGACCCCATCACCTCGGCCACCCAGCTGCCCGAACGCCTGCGGCGCCTGCCGGTGCTGGCGCGCCTGCTGGCACAAGACCCCTTGCTCTCGGCGGCCTATGTCGGCTATCCCGACGGGCAGTTTCTGCTGGTCCGCCCCCTGCGGCAGCCGGCCGTGCGCCAGCAGCTGGGGGCTCCCCCGGAGGCCGCCTACCTGGTGCAGTCCATCGCCCGCGAGCCGGGCGCGGCCGCGCTGGCCGGGCGCTGGAGCTTTTACGACGCGAACCTGCGCCTGGTGTCCTCGGCCCTGCGCCCGGACTACCGTTTTGACCCGCGCACCCGCCCCTGGTACCAGGAGGCCCAGGCCCAGGGCGGCCAGATCCTGACCCCGCCCTACCTGTTTTTCACCCCCCACGAAGTGGGCGTGACCCTGAGCCAGCCCAGCGAGGATGGCCGTGCCGTGCTCGGGCTCGACGTCGCCTTGACCGATCTGGGCCGCGGGCTGGGCAGCCTGCGCCTGGTGCCACGCACCGAAATCGCGGTGGTCGACCGCCAGCAGCGCGTGCTGGCCTACCCCGACATGGCCCAGGTGCTGGTGCGCGAGCCCGGCAGCGACACCCTGCGCCTGCCCACGCTGCAGGATGTGAAAAGCCCCAGCCTGCAGGCCGTGCAGCGCCTCGGCCTGGGCCCGGGGGCCTCGCGCCGCGTGGAGGCGGGGGGCGAGGAGTGGCTGGGCCTGGTCCAGCCGCTGTCGTCTCCGCGCTGGAAGGATCTGCAGATCGTCCTGGCGATCCCGACGCGTGAACTCCTGGCCGACGTCAACGCCCACCTGGAGCGCCAGATGGCCCTGTCAGCGGCCCTGATCGTGCTGATGCTGGGGGTGGGCTGGATGGCCGGCCGCCGGCTGGGCCGCAGCCTGGCCCGTCTGGCGCAGCAGTCGCATGCCCTGGCGCGCTTTGACTTTCGGCGGGTGGAGCACCCGCTCTCGCCCGTGCGCGAGGTGCGGGAGCTGGGGCAGGTGATGGACCGCCTGTCCGACACCATCGAGCAGTTTCTGGGCATCACGCACCACATCAGCGCCGACCAGCGCCCCGACCGGATGCTCTCCAGCGTGCTGTACCAACTGGTGCACGCCACCCGGAGCGCGGGGGGCGCGGTGTACCTGGTCGATGACAAGGCCCACGATCTGCAGCGCACGGCCCGCTATTGCCAGGAGGCCGACGACCAGGCCCTGTATCCCGATCGCCTGAGCATGGCGCACTTCCTGAATTACGCCGACGCCCAGCACAGCGATGCCGATGGGGGGCGGGGTCCG
>JAQUDN010000022.1 GCA_028685665.1 Burkholderiaceae bacterium
TGTGAACCCGTCGATGTGTCCAGGGTGGCGTGCTGCAAGGCCTGGAGGGCCATCGCAGCGGGTGCCTTCGCGGCCAGTTCTGCCGGCATTTCTTCCGTCCGCTCGGCCGCGATTGCGCCCGCCGACAACAGCCACAGTCCACACGCCACCACGAAGGCGCACGCGCCCCCGAGGACGCCAGCCCACGCGCCTGAACGCGCCGGAACCCACCGGTACTTCCCCCGGAACCACTTCGCCATTCCCATGAACTACCTCCCGTGCCATGCGCTGGAAACCGGATTGTCTCGCTCCCCAGACAGGGGTTTGGGCTGGCAGGCCCCTTCGTCGGTTCAGACGATGCCAAACCCGGAGGGGGGACGCACACTGGCGGCCTTACCCCCACCCATGCAAGACCATGACCCCACCCCTGCTGCTCACCACGCGCCCGCAAGCCGGCTGCGTCTGCCTGACGCTGAACCGCCCCGAACGGCGCAACGCCCTGTCCATGGCCCTGCGCCGGGAACTGGTGGCCACGCTGCAGGCCCTGGCCGCCGACGACAGCGTGCGCGTGCTGGTATTGACCGGCGCGGGCGAGGCCTTTTGCGCGGGGCTGGACCTGAAGGAGCTGGCCGAACAGGGCCTGGGGAGCAGCCAGCTCGACAACGACCCCGCGACCGCGCTGGCGGCGTTTCCGCGCCCGGTGATCGGCGCCGTCCACGGCGTGGCCCTCACCGGCGGGCTGGAGTTGGCGCTGGCCTGCGACATCCGGCTGGCCTCCACCCAGGCGCGCTTTGCCGACACGCACGGCCGGGTCGGCGTGATCCCGGGCTGGGGCCTGTCGCAAAAACTCAGCCGGCTGATCGGCCTCGGCCGCGCCAAGGAAATGGCCTTCAGCGGCAACTTTGTGGATGCCGCCACCGCCGAGCGCTGGGGCTTGGTCAACCGGGTGCTGGAACCCGAAGCGCTGATGCCCGCCGCATTGGCCCTGGCCGCCGACATCGCCAGCGCCCTGCCCGAGATGCTGCCGCGCTACAAGCAGCTGATCGACACAGGCTACGGCCTGCCGCTGGGCGATGCGCTGCTGCTGGAAAAACAGACCTCCCGGGCCTGGGCCGCGTCGCAGCCCCCCGAAGCGCTGGCCGAACGCCGCGCCGCCGTGCAGGCACGGGGGCGACAGCAGCAGGGTTAAGCCCCTGTCCTGGCAACGCGCAGGCCTGCACACTGCCGGTCTGTCCTTTTTTGTCGCGTTCACCCCATGCTGACCAACCACTTCCTGAGCGCCGAAGCGCGCGCCGAACTCGCGCTGTTCACCGATGCCCTCGACCGTTTCTGCGCGGCCGAAATCGAGCCCCATTACCGTGACTGGGAAAAAGCCGGCCAGGTGCCGCGCGCGCTGTTCCAGCAGATGGGCGAACAGGGCTTTCTGTGCGCCGACGTGCCCGAAGCCTACGGCGGCGCGGGCGCCAGCGTGGACTTCTCCTTCGCGGTGGTCGAGGTGCTTTCGCGGCGCGGCTATGCCGGCCTGGTGGGCGGCCTGCAAGTGCATACCGACATCATCCCGCCCTACCTGCTGCACTGCGGCACCGAGGCCCAGCGCCAGCACTGGCTGCCGAAGATGGTGCGCGGCGAGGCGATTGCCGCCATCGGCATGACCGAGCCCGGCGCGGGCAGCGACCTCAAGGCCCTGCGCACCACGGCGCGGCGGGACGGGGACCACTACGTCATCAACGGCTCGAAGATCTTCATCTCCAACGGCCAGAACTGCGACCTGCTGGTGCTGGCCGCCAAGACCGACGCCAGCGCCGGCGCCAAGGGCGTGAGCCTGTTCCTGGTGGACACCACCACGCCCGGCTTCTCGCGCGGCAAGAACCTGGAAAAGATCGGCCAGCACGCGGGCGACACCTCCGAGCTGTTCTTCGAGGACATGCGCGTGCCCGCCGACGCGCTGCTGGGCGGCATGGAAGGCCAGGGCTTCGTGCAAATGATGCGCGAGCTGCCCCGCGAGCGCCTGGTCATCGGCGTGCAGGGCCTGCACGCGGCCAAGGGCGCGCTGGACGTGACGCTGAAATACGTGCAGGAGCGCCAGGCCTTCGGCCAGAGCGTGGGCCAGTTCCAGAACACCCGCTTCACCCTGGCCGGCGTAGCCACCGAGATCGCCGCCGGCGAGGCCTTCCTGAACGCCTGCACCGAGGCCTACCGCCGCGGCGAACTCACGCCCGAGGCCGCCTCCGCGCTGAAGCTGCACGCCAGCGAACTGCTGGGCCGCGTCGCCGACACCTGCCTGCAGCTGTTCGGCGGCTACGGCTACATGGCCGAGTACCCCATCGCCCGCTTCTGGACCGACGCCCGGGTGCTGCGCATCTACGGCGGCACCTCGGAAATCATGAAGGAGCTGGTGGCGCGGTCGTTGTTGGGGCGGTGAGGGGGCAACGACCGTCACCAGCAACACCATCCATCGTGGGCTGAACCAGAAAGACCCGTTTGTGCTGGCCGTGGTGACGGTGGCCGGCGATCCGGCCGAGTCGGTCCACGACGCTCGATGCCAGTCACCCAAGGACCAGACGGGGTTGAGGCCAGCAACTATCTAGGCTTGGAGCTGTTGCTAGCACGAGGATCGGCAACTACATCGCCACGATCTCGGAGGCCCATCGCGGTCAACGACAATTGGTTTCATGCGCATCGATCACATCACCCTCACAAACTACCGTTGCTTTAGCAAGTTGCGGGTGGACTTCCATCCGCAGATGACCGTGCTCGTGGCCTCGAACGGCCAAGGCAAAACCACGGTGCTTGATGGGGTCAAAGTGGCTCTTTGGCCTTTTGTCGCAGGTTTTGACATGGGCAGCACCACCAACGACGTCACCGGTATTCACATTGATGACGTACGCCGTGAACAAGTGCGCTCCCTTGAAATGGATTGGCGTCTGCCTGCCAGCATCTCTGCGGACGGGTTTATTCGCGTTGAACAGTTGATTCAGGAAGGCTCGCTATTGCCTGGCCCCAAAGATTGGCCAGAATCAGATGTGGTGCGTCCGTGGCAAGTTCACCGCAGTCGCGACAAGATCAAGAAGGGCACCAAGACGAAAGATGCCTTCGTCATGGGCAGTTACGAACCGCGCGAAAACGACCATGGCCTCACCATTTTCAGCACCTATGAAACCGCCTTGAAGGGTTTTGCTGAAAGCTTGCAGCGCCGCATATTTTCCGAGCAACCCGCGCTGCCTGATGATTTGCCCATGTTGGGTTTTTACGGCACTGGCCGCTTGTGGTCACAGAAAAAGCTGACCACAGCCCACGAAGAATCCAATCCCGAAACCCAGTCACGCACGTTTGCCTACCGAGACTGCTTGGACCCGGCTTCCAGCTATAAGCATTTTGCGATCTGGTTTACGCGGGCGTTTCGCTCGCTTCGGGATGCCCAAATCCAGCGCATAGAGAGGGGCCAGTCGCTGACCACCGATATGGTTCCCGATCTGACGGCACCCATTCGGGCGATTCAACAGGCCATTGATACGCTACTGCACCCGCATACGGGCTGGCACACGCTGGAATACAGCGCTGAGTTCGACGAGCTCGTGCTTCATCACGACACCCATGGCAAGCTGATGGTCCGCCAATTGAGCGATGGCATTCGCAACATGCTGGCGATGGTGGGTGACATCGCATACCGCTGCTACAAGCTCAATGCGCACCACGGTGATAAAGCGGCCAAACAAACCCATGGCATCGTCATGATTGACGAAGTGGATATGCACCTGCATCCCCGTTGGCAGCAAACGGTATTGAACGATTTGTCAGTGGCCTTCCCCAAGCTGCAATTCATCGTCACCACCCACAGCCCGCAGGTGCTCAGCACCATCCGGCGCGAAAACATCCGTGTCCTTAGTGGCAGTTCCGCTGAAATGCCATTGGCTTCCACCTACGGACAACCCAGCGGCGATGTGATGCACAGCGTAATGTTGGTTGACCCCCAGCCTCCTATCGAGGAGAAGCAAAAAATCGATCGTCTGACGGCGCTGGTCGATCAAGGGCATTGGAACGGGACCGAGGCACAGAGCCTGTTGCAGCAACTGACCCAGACGCTAGGGCCAGAAAATGCCCGTTTGCAGCAGTTGCTACGCAGTATCCGGCGTCAGGAGGCTCTTGCCAGATTGAGTAAGCAATGAGAAGCATCGCTAAGCAAGGCACGGGTGGCTACCACCTCAATCAATCACACGGCAACCCACCACAAACGCCTGGTCAGGCCACCAGCCGCTGGGGCTCGTTTGGCAACAAGCAGGACGTGATGGAGCGCCTGCTGCAAGAGCAGTACCACCTGTGCTGTTACAGCGAATTCAGGCCTGATGAAGAAGGTTTGGGCTATCACATCGAGCACATCGAAAACAAAAGCCAAAACCCGGCGCGCACCTTTGATTACCGCAATCTCGCTGCCAGCGCCCTGGACAGTGAAACCGGCTTGCAGCAACTGAAAAAGCCTGACCCGGTAGCGCCTGATGTCGTGTTTGGTGGTCATGCTGCTGGCAAACGTGACAGCGTACACCTTGCCTTGTTTGTCTCGTGCCACCAACCCGATTGTCATCGCTACTTTGCCTATTTGCCCACCGATGGGCGCGTGGTTCCGCGCGAAGACCTGACTGAGCAGGACAAAGCCAAGGCCGACTACACCATTCGTTTGCTCAACCTCAACAGCCCGTTCTTGCTAACCCGCCGTCGCCAGTGGGCGCAAGAACTTCAACGCTTGTTTGATGAACATGCCGATCATGGTTGGAGCGTGCTCCACCTCACCCAGATAGACCTGCTTCCCACCAACGGCAAGCTCAACCGGTTTTTCAGCCTCACGCGCCAGCTCTATGGCCCGTTGGCTGAACAAACGTTGGCACAACACACGTCCACATTGGTTTAAGCCCGTACGTAGCTAAGACTCGATTCACCTAGAGGTGTTTGACCAGTAGTACGAGGGCTGGTCCACGCTCGGGAGGTCTCGGCGCACGCGTGGAGTGTGGCATCACATGAACCTCGTGCTCCACAGGCTGTGGGTCAGCAATGACAAAGACACACTCATCACGGAAAGCTCGTTGCCCCCGGTGCGCTCCCAGCCCCTCAACGCGGCGCCATCCGAATCGCCCCATCCACCCGGATCGACTCGCCGTTCATGTAGCCGCAGGTGATCAGGAATTCGGCCGCCTGCGCGTATTCGGCGGGGTCGCCCAGGCGCTTGGGGAAGGGGACCGAGGCGGCCAGGGCCTCTTTCACGTGGTCGGGCAGGGACTGCAGCAGCGGGGTGCCAAAGATGCCCGGCAGGATAGTGTTGACGCGGATGCCCTCGCCCATCAGGTCGCGGGCGATGGGCAGGGTCATGCCCACCACGCCGGCCTTGCTGGCGGAATAGCTCGCCTGGCCGATCTGGCCGTCCTCTGCCGCGACCGAGGCGGTGTTGACGATGGCGCCGCGCTCGCCGTCGGGCAGCAGGTCCAGGGTCAGCATGCCGGCGGCCGACTTGGCAATGCAGCGGAAGGTGCCGACCAGGTTGATCTGGAGGATGCGGTCGAAGTTGGCCAGCGGAAAGTGGCGGATCTCGCCGGTGGCCTTGTCCCGGCTGGCGGTCTTGATGCCGTTGCCGGTGCCGGCGCAGTTGACCAGGATGCGCTCCTGGCCGTGGGCGGCGCGGGCCTGGGCAAAGGCCGCATCCACCTGGTCTTCGGACGTGACATCGACCTGGCAGAACACGCCGCCAATCTCGCGGGCCAGGGCCTCGCCCTGGGCGGCGTTCAGGTCAAACAGGGCGACTTTGACGCCGTGGCTGGCCAGGCGGCGCGCGGTGGCGGCGCCCAGGCCCGAGGCGCCCCCGGTGACGACGGCGGAAATACGGGAATCGAGTTGCATGGTGGCTTCCTGAAAGACGGTGACAACAAAGCGACAGGCGGCCCCTGGGTGCAGGCCCGCCTTCACGCTGCAGTCTAGGAATCCACCCCTCCCGCGGCATCGTCCGAAGCGACGAATCCCGCCGCCCTTTTTCACGTGCGCTTGCGGATCAGCCCTTCCTGCGCGACCGAGGCCACCAACTGGCCGTCGCGCGTGAACACCTGGCCCCGGCACAGCCCCCGGGCGCCGGCGGCACAGGGCGATTCGGTGTCGTAGAGCAGCCAGTCGTCAAAGCGGAAATCGTGGTGGAACCACATGGCATGGTCCAGGCTGACGCACTGCACCTCGGGCTGGGTGAAGGTCATGCCGTGCGGCTGCATGGCCACGCGGATGAAGTTGAAATCCGAGGCATAGGCCAGCAGGGCCTGGTGGACCAGCGGGTCGTCGGGCAAGGCGGCGGCGGAGCGGAACCAGCACTGGGACTGGGGCTCCTGGGGCACGGGCGCCAGCAGGTGGGGCGGGTTGACCATGCGGATGTCCAGCGGCTGGGCCTGCTGCAGCACGGCCTGCATTTCCGGGGGGAGTTGCGGCAGCAGGCGGCGGCGCTGCGCGAACTCGTCGGGCAGGGTCTCGGGCGCGGGGGCGGCGGGCATGGGCGACTGGTGCTCCACGCCGGTTTCGCGCTGCTGGAACGAGGCCGACAGGTGGAAGATGGGCTTGTCGTTCTGCAGGGCCGTCACCTGGCGCATCGAGAAGCCCTTGCCATCGCGCACGCGGTCCACCACGTAGTCGATGGGCAGGGCCTTGTCGCCAGGGCGCAGGAAGTAGGCGTGCAGCGAATGCACGCGGTGGACCGGCACCGTGCGGGCCGCGGCCATCAGCGCCTGGCCCAGCACCTGGCCGCCAAAGACCGCCTGGGTGCCGATGAAGTCGATGCTGCTGCCCTGGAAGCGGTGGGTGTCCTGCTGCACCAGGGACAGGTGCTCCACCAGGGTGGCCAGGGCCGCAACACGCGCGGGATCGGGGACGGGACCGGGGACGGAACCAGGGGCGAGGTCGGAGGCTTGTTGCAAAGGAGACATGGTCATCGGGACAAAGGGAAACAACGCAAAGACAATACCGCACGCCCCGCCCGAGGGCAGCCCCCCCTGCGACAACCTGCGACAACGACCCATCGACCACGATGGCGCCTGGAGACCCCCCGCATGCCTGCACCCCTACGGGTTCCATCGCCGCTTCGCCCTTGGAACACGCCATGAACGCCCCCCTGTGGCGATCGGGCAGCGACCCTGCTGCGCTGCCGCCCCGCGGATTCGACACCAAGCTCACGCCCCCCGCTGCCAGCACGGGCCATGTGCTGCGGCCCGCGGTGTGCGAGGCCATCCAGCAAGGGCAGAACCCGCTGGTGCTGGTGCGGGCCCCGGCGGGCTTTGGCAAGTCCACCGCCATGGCACACAGCCGGGCCCTGCTGGAGGAGCAGGGCGTGGCCACCGCCTGGCTGACCCTGGACCCCGCCGACAACGACCTGTCCCGCTGCCTGGCAGGCCTGGACGGTGCGCTGCGCCGGCTGGACATGGCCCGCACGCCCTGCCTGAGCCCTTATGACTTGGTGCAGGCCTGGAGCCGCTGCGAGGGGCCGTTCGCGCTGTTCCTGGACGATTTCGAGACGGTGCACGAACCCTCGGTGCTCAGCCTGGTGCGCGACATGATCGCGCAACTGCCCCGGCGGGGCCGGCTGGTGCTGGGCTCGCGCACCCTGCCCGCGCTGGGCCTGGGCCGGTTGCGCGCGCGCGGCCAGCTGGTGGAAATCGATGCCGAGCGCCTGCGCTTCAGCCTGGAAGACACCCGCCTGTTTCTGTCTCTGCGCCAGGGCCCCCCGCTGAGCACCGACACCCTGCTGCGCCTGCACGCCAAGACCGAGGGCTGGATCGCTGCGCTCTCGCTGGTGTCGATGGCCCTGGACCGCCAGGAAGACCCCGCCCTGTTCGTGGACCGCTTCTCGGGCTCGGACCGCTCCGTGGCCGACTACCTGACCGAAGACGTGCTCGCCCGGCAGACGGGCGAGGTGCGCGATTTCCTGCTGCGCACCAGCCTGCTGCGCCACCTGGACGCCGAGGTCTGCGCCGCCCTGCTGCCCCGGGTGGACTGCCAGCGCATGCTGGAGCAGCTGGACGCGGCCCACCTGCTGATCACCCCGCTGTCCAACGACCAGCGCAGCTGGCGCTACCACAGCCTGTTCTCGGACTACCTGCGCCAGGAACTCGCGCGCACATGGCCGCAGGACGTGGCCCGGCTGCACCTGGCGGCCTCGGGCTGGTACGAATCGCAGGGACGCCCCGTGCCGGCGATCGACCACGCCATCGAGGGCGGCGACCACCCCCTCGCGCTGGACCTGCTGGAAGTGCATGCCGAGCCTTTCCTGCACCAGGGGCGCATGCGGCTGCTTGCGCGCTGGTTCCAGGCCCTGTCGCCCGCCCTGCTGCAACAACGCCCGGGGGTGGAAATCGTCGCCGTGTGGGCGGCCAGCTTCACCGTGGGGCCCAGCGTGGCCATGGCCTGGCTGGACCAGGTGGTGCAGCGCCACCCGGTCCACCCCGGCGTGCAGGCCCATGCGCGCTGCATGCGCCCCATGCTGCTGGCCATGCAGGACCGCAGCGAAGAGGCCATGGCCCTGGGCCGGGACGCGCTGGCGGACCTGCCCACTGGCAACCCCTTTGCCGACAACTGCCTGCTCAATGCCATGGCGCAGATCGTCTCGGTGGTGGGCGACCCGCGCGAGGCCCAGCAGCTGCTGGACGCGGCCCGGCGCGAACAGGCCAGCCACAGCACCTTCCACCGCATGTACACCGAGACCACCGAGGGGCTGATGGACCTGCTGCAGGGCCGGCTGCGCCAGGCATCGGCGCGCTTTCGGCTGGCGGTGGATGCGACCCACGCGGTCAATTACCACCACACCCAGGGCAACGCCTGGGCCGGGGTGCTGTATGCCTGCACGGTCTATGAAACCAACCGGCTGGACGAAGCCGAACACCTGCTCAACGCCTACCTGCCGCGGGCCCGCGACGTGGGCCTGCCAGACCACATGATCCTCAGCCACGCCATGCGCTCGCGCATGGCCTTCCAGCGCGGCGATGTCGACGCCGCCTCGCTGGCGCTGACCGAGCTGGAGTACCTGGGCCACCAGCGCAAACTGCCGCGCGTGGTGGCCGGCGCCAAGGTGGAGCGCGCCCGCATGCTGATGCTGCAGGGCAATGCCCATGCCGCGCGGGACGAACTGGTGCGCGCGGACGACCCGACGCTGTGGCAGCGCGAGCAAGGCCAGCGCCTGTTCGCCCACGACCTGGAGTCGATGGCGCTGGCCAACATCCGCTGGGACCTCGCCTTTGGCGAGGTGGGCGGCACGCTGGCCACGATCGACCGCGAAATCGAGCATGCCCAGCGCCTGTCGCGGCACCGGCGCATTTTGTTGCTGCGCATCCTGCGCAGCCTGGCGCTGCAACGCCAGGGCGAGCTGCCCGGCGCCGTCCAGCAGATGGGCCAGGTGCTGCAAACGGCCTGCCGCGAAGGCTTCATGCGCCTGCTGCTGGACGAGGGCCCCGCCGTGGGCGGCCTGGTGCAACGCGTGCAGGCCCTGCACGAGAGCGGCCCGGCGCCCGACCCCCTCCTTGGCGAGTACCTGCAGCGCCTGCGGACCGCCTTCGGCCCCCTGCCCACCGAGCCCGAGGCCGGCAGCGCCCAGGCCGGGGTGCTCGACCCGCTGACCCGCAAGGAAATCCGCGTGCTGCAGCTGCTGGTGGAGGGCTATTCCAACAGCGCGATGGCCGAAAAGCTCTTCGTCTCCGACAGCACCGTGCGCACCCACCTGCGCAGCATCAACATGAAGCTGGGCGCCCACAGCCGCACGCAGGCCGTGGCGATTGCGCGCAAGCTGGGGATTGTTTGACCCCGCTGCGCCGCTGCGCGTCGTTCCCCCAGGGGACGCCCCCCCTGGCCCGGCAAAGCCGGCTCCACGGTGGCACGGGCCTGGGCCACGCCCATGGCATTCCCTGCAGGCGGCGCAATAGAAGGATCAAGGGCGGGGGTCGGTGAACACCGGCGCGCGCTGGGCCAACGCGGCGGCCACGGCCTCGCGCTGGTTGGGGCGGCCCAGCACCGCGTCCTGCTCCACCGATTCGGCCAACAGCAGCTCGGCGGCGCTGGCGTCGTACAGCTGGTTCAGCAGGCGCTTGGCCGCGCGCACGGCCTCGGGGTTGCGCTGCGCGACGGCGCGGGCAAAGGCCAGGGCTTCGTGCAGCGGATCGGCGCACACCCGGGTGGCCAGGCCCAGTTGCACCGCCTCGCCGCGCAGCACCATGCGGCCGCTGAAGGTCAGTTCGCGGGCCACGTCGCCGCGCACCAGCTCGCGCAGCAGGGCCATGCCCGCCATGTCGGGCACCAGGCCCCACTGGATTTCCAGCACCGACAGGCGTGCCTCGGGCGTGACATAGCGCAGGTCCGCCCCCAGGGCAATCTGCAGGCCGCCCCCCAGCGCCACGCCGTGCACGGCGGCCACCACCGGCACGGCCAGCGTGCGCCACTGCCAGGCCACCTGCTGGAAGCGGTTGGCCTCGCCATGGGTGCGCGGGGCCAGGCGCCCCAGGCCGCCCTCCACGGGCTGGCCGCCAGCCATCTCGGCGAAGCGGCCCCGGTCCAGGCCGGCGCAAAAGGCCTTGCCCTCGCCATGCAGCACCACGGCGCGCAGGCCCGGCCACTGCCGCAGGCGCTCGCCCACGGCCAGCAGGGCGTCGAACATGGCCGCATCCAGCGCGTTCATCTTGTCGGGGCGGTCCAGGGTGACCTGGGCCACGCCGTCGCTATCGATGCGCAGGTGGATCCGGTCGTGCAGGCGTTCTTCCAACATCGGCAACTCCTTTGAAGCGAAAATTTTTTCCATTTTGATAGCAGCTTGTGCTTGACCAGCAAGGGCCAGAGGCAATTTTTACCCTCAAACCAAGCCCCCTGCCAGGGGGCCCGCCTTCAGTACCGGGGCTCGCGCTTTTCGAGGAAGGCGCGCATCCCTTCGCCGAAATGTTCGCTCTGCGTGCACAGCACCTGCTGCCGGTCTTCCAGGGCGATGACGGCGTCCAGGCTGCCAGCGTCGATGGCGTGGCCCAGGCCCTCCTTGGTCAGGCGCAGGCCCAGGGGGTTCACGCGCAGCATGTCGGCCACCAGGGCCTCAGCCTCCTGGTGCAGCTCGGGCAGCGGCGCGACGCGGCTGAACAGGCCCAGGGCGTGGGCGCGGGCCGCGTCCATGAAGCGGCCCGTGAGCAGGTATTCCGCCGCGACCGAGCTGCCCACCATGCGCGGCAAAAAGTAGCTCACACCCATGTCGCAGCCGGTGAGGCCAATGCGGATGAAGGCGGCGTTCATGCGCGCGTCCGGGGTGGCCAGGCGCACGTCCGAGGCCAGGGCCAGCGCAAAGCCGCCGCCGCTGGCCGCGCCCTGCACGAGGCTGACGATGGGCTGCGGGCAGCGCCGCATGGCGAGCATGATGTCGCGGATGCTGCGCTGCACCGCGTACATGCCCTCGGCGCCCAGCGCGCGGCCCTCGGGCTGGTCTTTGAGGTCCAGCCCGGCGCAAAAGGCCTTGCCGGCGCCCTGCAGCACCACCACGCGGACCTCGGGGCGCGTGTACAGGCCCTGGAAGTACGTCCGCAGCGCGGTGGCCAGTTCCGGGTTGAGCGCGTTCAGGCGCTCGGGCCGGTTCATGGTGAGCCAGGCCACGCCCTGGAGCTCCTCTATTCGTAGCACTTCAGCCATGCAATCTCCCGCTTCGGCCTGAAAAAGGGGCTCACAGCGCCCGCGAGATCACTTCCTTCATGATCTCGCTGGTGCCGCCGTAGATGCGCTGGATGCGCGCGTCGGCGTACATGCGCGTGACCAGGTACTCGTTCATGTAGCCGTAGCCACCAAAGAGCTGCACGCACTCGTCAACGACCCGGCCCTGGGCCTCGGAGCCCCAGAGCTTGGCCATCGAAGCGGTGGCGGTGTCGAGCGTGCCGGCGACGATGGCTTCCACGCAGCGGTCGATGAAGGCCCGGCCCACCAGGATCTGGGTGGCGATCTCGGCCAGCTTGAACTTGGTGTTCTGGAAATTGGCGATCGGCTGGCCGAAGGCCTTGCGCTCGCGCACATAGTCCAGCGTGGCCTGGTAGGCGCCCTCCATGCTGGCCAGCGCGGTCACGCCGATGATCAGGCGCTCGTAGGGCAGGTCGGCCATCAGCTGGAAGAAGCCCTGGCCCTCCACGCCGCCCAGCAGGCCCTCGGCGGGCACGCGCACGTCGTCGAAGAACAGCTCGGAGGTGTCCTGCGCCTTCAGGCCCAGCTTGTCCAGCACGCGGCCCACGCGAAAGCCCGGGCAGTTGTCCGTATCCACGACCAGGATGGAGGTGCCGCGCGCACCCTCTTGCGGATTCGTCTTGCAGACCACCAGCACCACGCCGGCCAGGAAGCCGTTGGAGATGAAGGTCTTGGAGCCATTGAGCCGGTAACTGCCGTCGGCCTGCTTCTCGGCCCGGGTGCGGATGCCCTGCAGGTCCGAGCCGGTGCCGGGCTCGGTCATGGCGATGGCGCCCACGATCTCGCCGCGCGCCATGCGGGGCAGGTACTTCTGCCTTTGCGCCTCGGTGCCATGGTTCAGGAAATAGTGGGCGACGATGGAATGCACCGAGGCATTCAGGCCGGTGAGGCTGCGGCGCGCCATCTCCTCGTAGAACACGGCCTCGTGGCGGAAATCGCCGCCCCCGCCGCCATACGCCTCGGGAATGTCGGAACACAACAGGCCCAGGGTGCCCGCCTTGCGCCACAGGGCATGGCCCACATGGCCACGCTGGCGGGCCGCAGCGTCGTCGGGCTCCATCTCGGTGGCGATGAAGCGGGTGACGGTGTCGCGGTACAGGTCCAGGTCGGGGTCGGTCCAGGAACGGGTGAGGTCCAAAGGCATGGGGTCTCCAAAAAACAGGGACGGGCGGGTTCAATCGGCGGTCGCCGTGGCCAGGCCAGGGGAAACGCTGGGCGCCAGGCCCCAGCGGGCGCGCAGGGCGGCCAGATCGGGCACCGGGGCCTTGCCCGGGACGTCGGCGGGGGTGCGGCTGAAACGGGGCGCGGGCGCGGGCTGCACCACGCCGTCCACCGTGGCAAAGGTGCCGCGCGCCACGTTGTGCGGGTGGCGCGGGGCTTCGTCCCAGTCCAGCACCGGGGCAAAGCAGGCGTCGGTGCCTTCCAGCAGCGCGCACCATTCGTCGCGCGTGCGGGTGCGCAGCACATCGGCCAGGCGCAGCTTGAGCAGGGGCCAGCCGGCGGGGTCCATCTGCGCGTCGAAAGTGGGGTCGTCGGCAATGCCGCAGCGCTCGCGCAGCAGCGCGTAGAACTGGGGCTCGATGGCGCCAATCGCCACGTGGCGCCCATCGGCGCAGGCGTAGGTGTCATAAAAATGCGCGCCGCCGTCGAGCAGGTTCTCGCCGCGCTGGTTGCTCCACTGTCCGGCGGCCTTGAAACCGTACACCATGGCCGAGAGCAGCGCCGCGCCGTCGCTCATCGCGGCGTCGATGACCTGGCCCTGGCCGGAGCGCGTGCGCTCCTGCAGCGCCGCCAGCACGCCCACCGCCAGCAGCATGGCCCCGCCGCCAAAGTCCCCCACGTAGTTCAGCGGCGGCACCGGGGCCTCGCCGGAGCGGCCAATGCCGTGCAGGGCGCCGCTGATCGCGATGTAGTTGATGTCGTGCCCCGCCGCCTGGGCCAGCGGGCCGGACTGGCCCCAGCCCGTCATGCGGCCATAGACCAGGCGCGGGTTGCGCGCCCGGCAGACCTCGGGGCCCAGGCCCAGGCGCTCCATCACGCCGGGGCGAAAGCCTTCGATCAGCACATCGGCCCGGTCGATCAGGGCCAGGGCGTCTTGCACCGCCTGGGGCTGGCGCAGGTCCAGCGCCAGCGGGGTGCGGCCGCGGCACAGCACATCGGTGGCAGACGCAGGGCGGCCGGGCCGCTCGATGCGCAGCACCTCGGCCCCCAGGTCGGCCAGCACCATCGCGCAGAACGGCCCCGGGCCGATGCCGGCCATCTCCACAACCCTCAAGCCTGCCAGTGGACCCGCCATGTGAACCTCCTGTGCGCCAGCGCGCCTTGTTCTTTTTTGCGACCCTGCCATCGTCCGGCAAGGACGGGGGGTTGGCATCGTCGAAAAAGACGAAAGTGGCCTGCCCGCCAATATCGTCATTTCCGACGATGTTGGGCCAGGGGCGGACTCCTAGGATGGGCGCTCGAGACCCCGGTCCCCTGCCCCACACGGTGGGCGGGTCGATCCCATCTACCTGGAGACACCCCATGACTGCCCCTTTCAACCCCAGCCTGCGCCGCACCCTCCAGCTGGGCGCCGGTCTGGCCCTGGCCAGCGCCTTGCCACTGACCGTGCGCGCCCAGAAAAAATACGACACCGGCGCCAGCGACACCGAGATCAAGCTCGGCAACCTGAACCCCTACTCCGGCCCGGCCTCGGCCTACGGCACCTGCGGCAAGGCCATGCAGGCGTACTTCGACAAGCTCAATGCCAGCGGCGGGGTCAACGGTCGAAAAATCAACTTCATCACCTTGGACGACGCCTACAACCCGGCCAAATCGGTCGAGCAGACGCGCAAGCTGGTCGAACAGGACGAGGTGCTGCTGATGTTTGCCGCGCTGGGCACCTCGCACAACATGGCGGTGCAGCGCTACCTGAACGCCAAAAAGGTGCCGCAACTGTTCGTGAACACGGGCGCCACCCGCTTCGGCGACCCCAAGACCGCGCCCTGGACCATGGGCTGGCAGCCCACCTACCAGGCCGAGGGCCGGGTTTACGCCAAGCACATCCTGCAAACCAAGCCCAACGCCAAGATCGGCGTGCTGATGCAGAACGACGACTTCGGCAAGGACTACTACAAGGGCCTGGTCGATGGCCTGGGGGACAAGGCCAAGGCCCTGATCACCCAGCACCTGACCTACGAAGTGAGCGACCCGACGATTGACAGCCAGCTGGTATCGCTCAAGGCCGCGGGCTGCGATGTGTTCGTCAGCATCACCACACCCAAATTCGCCGCCCAGGCCCTCCGCAAGGCGGCCGACATCGGCTGGAAACCCACGCAGTACCTGGTCAGCGTGTCGCAATCGATGAGCTCGGTGCTCAAGCCCGCAGGCTTCGAGAACGCCGTGGGCGTGATCTCCTCGACCTACCTGTTGTCCCCCTCGGACCCGGCCGCCGCGGGCAACAAGGACGTGGCCGACTACCTGGCGACCATGAAGCAGTACTACCCCGGAGGCGACCCCGACGACACGCTCAATTCCATCGGCTACAGCATTGCCGCCACCATGGTGCAGGTGCTCAAACAGGCCGGCGACCACCTGACCCGCGAGAACATCATGAAGCAGGCGGCCAACCTGAACTTCACGCCCCCCATGCTCTACCCCGGCATCGAGGTCAAGACCGGCCCCGACGATTTCTTCCCCATCGAGAAGCGGGTGCTGCAGCGCTTCAACGGCAAGGCCTACGAAGCCATGGGCCAGGCCATGGCCGGCTGAGCCCCCAAGCCCCCTCTGACGGAGACATGCCCATGCACGGATTGATGCAAGACCGCCCGCTGATGATCTCGTCGCTGATCGAGCACGCGGCCACCTTCCACCCCGACACCGAGATCGTCTCGCGCCTGCCCGAAGGGCCGATGCACCGCACCACCTGGCGCGGCGTGCGCGACCGCGCCAAGCAGGTCGCCAACGCCATGCAGGCCCTGGGCATCCAGCAGGGTGACCGGGTCGGCACGCTGGCCTGGAACTCGCACCGCCACCTGGCGCTGTACTACGGGGTGTCCGGTTTCGGCGCGGTGCTGCACACGGTCAACCCCCGGCTGTTCCCGGAGCAGATCGACTACATCGTCAACCACGCGGAAGACCAGGTGCTGTTCTTCGACATCACTTTCGCGCCGCTGGTCGAGCAGCTCGCGCCCCAACTCAAAACCGTGCGCGCCTTCATCGCGATGACCGACCGCGCGCACATGCCGGCCATCCAGGTGCCGAACCTGCTGTGCTACGAAGAGCTGCTGGACGCGCAGAGCCCCCAGTACGACTGGCCCGCGTTCGACGAGCGCTCGGCCTCCTCGCTGTGCTACACCTCGGGCACCACGGGCAACCCCAAGGGCGTGCTGTACTCGCACCGCTCGACGGTGCTGCACTCGCTGATGGAGCTGGCGCCGGACACCTTCGGCATCAGTTCGGCCGAAACGCTGATGCTGATCGTGCCCATGTTCCACGCCAACGCCTGGGGCGCGCCGTATGCGGCGGCCATGGTGGGCGCCAGGCTGGTGTTGCCCGGCCCGCACCTGGACGGCGCCAGCGTCTACGCGCTGATGCGCGACGAGCGCGTGACCTTCTCGCAGGGCGTGCCCACGGTGTGGATGATGCTGTTCCAGTACCTGGACCAGAACCCGCAGCTGGACCCGCGCAGCCTGGGGGTCAAGCGCATCGGCATTGGCGGCGCGGCGGTCTCGCAGGCCGTGCTGGAACGCTTCGAAAAAGGCTTTGGCGCCGAGGTGGTGCAGGGCTGGGGCATGACCGAGACCAGCCCCATCGGCGTGATCAGCAAGCTGCTGCCCAAGCATGCCGGCCTGCCCGAGGACGAGCTGCTCCAGATCAAGCTCAAGCAGGGCCGGGGCGTCTGGGGGGTGGACCTGAAGATCGTCGGCCCCGACGGCCAGGCCCAGCCCTGGGACGGCGTGGCCTCCGGCCACCTGCATGTGCGCGGGCCCTGGATCGCCTCGGGCTATTTCCGCAACGAGGGCGGCGCAGTGCTGGACGAGGAAGGCTTCTTTCCCACCGGCGACGTGGCCACCATCAACCCCGACGGCTACCTGCAGCTGGTAGACCGCGCCAAGGACGTGATCAAGTCGGGCGGCGAGTGGATTTCCTCGATCGACGTGGAAAACGCCGCCGCCTCCCACCCCGGCGTGGCGCAGGCGGCGGTGATCGGGGTGGCCCACCCGAAATGGCAGGAGCGGCCCTTGCTGCTGGTGATCCGCAAGCCAGGCCAGGAAGTCGGCAAGCAAGACGTCCTGGACCACCTGGCCCAGCGCATCGCCAAATGGTGGCTGCCCGACGAGGTGCTGTTCGTGGACAGCCTGCCGCACACGGCCACCGGCAAGGTGCTCAAGGTCAAGCTGCGCGAGCAGTACAAGAACCACCCGCTGCCCACGGCCTGAAGGGTGAAGGAGGCCTCGCCTACACCCCCAGCGTCACCAGCGCATAGAGGGGGGTGGGCGACCAGGGGCGCAGGCACCACTCGGCCACCGTGCCCATCCAGCCATAGCACTCGGCTACGCTGTGCTGGGCCAGCAGGCGCAGGCGCGGATGGCAGGCCGCCAGATCGGCCATGTCCTGCACGCCCCAGTGGAACTCGGCGCCGGTGGGCGCCAGGCTGGGGCAGCGGTGCGCCTGGCCCACGCCCACCTGGGAGATCACATCGCACACCCACTGCGAGCCAGGCGGGGCATGCTCGGCAAACTCGGCCAGCACCGCCTGGACCTGGGCGGGCTGCAGGTACATCAACACGCCTTCGCACAGCAGGAACACCGGGGCCGCCCCCGGCCCCTCGGGCAAGGCCAGGCGCTGCCACCAGCCCGGCACGGTGAGGTCGATGCAGGCATGGCGCCGGCGGGACGGCTCCGGGGGCTGCAGGGGCCCGCGCAAGGCCATCACTTCGGGCAGATCGGCATCGATCCAGGCATTGCGCCCGGTGTCCAGCCACTGGAAAGCATGGGACAGGCCACAGCCCAGGCTGGCGCCAGTGCTGCAGGGATGCGCCGCAAAGAAGGCCTGCCCCGCCGCCTTGATCAGCCGGGTGCGCCACAGGATGTTGAGCACCGTGGGCTTGTCCTCCAGCAGGGCGTGCACATCGGCGCCCAGGCAGTCCAGCAGGTGCGCAGCCACGGCATCGTCGCAGGCCAGCCAGGGGAAGGACCGGGCGCCATGGGCACGGGCTGCCAGCGGAATCAACAGGGTGCGGGGCACGGCATGCAGATCGCCGAACCGCAGGGCGCTGGCGTGCGACCCCGGTGCGGCAAGGCCCGGCTGTGCGGCCCCCACAAGGCCGGGCGTACCGCCGGCTTGGTTTGCGTGAGAGTCCATGTCTGCCTCCTGGATGGCACATCGGGATATGCCTTGGGCCCTATTTTGCGCAATCGGCGCGACAGGCCCCGGCCGCGCTTGGCTGAAAATCCCAACACCGCCCTTTCAGGCCCCAGGCCCCGACGACCCCATGCTGCTGCGCATCGTTTCCATTTTGTTTCCCTTGTTCGCCATCACCGCCCTGGGGTTCTGGGTGGGACGGCGCCGCCGCCCGGACCTCAGCCAGGCCAATCAGCTGAACATGGATGTCTTCGTGCCGGCGCTGGTGTTTGGCGCCATGGTGAGCAAGGATTTCCGCATCGCCGAATACCTGCCGCTGGCCGGCGCCACCGCGGTCATGATCGCGGGCGCAGGGGGCGTGGGCTGGCTGGTGGCCAAGGCCCTGGGCATGCAGCCCAAGACCCTGGTGCCGCCGATGATGTTCAACAACTGCGGCAACCTGGGCCTGCCGCTGGCCGTGCTGGCCTTTGGCGACGCCGCGCTGGCGCCAGCGGTGGTGATGTTCCTGGTGTCGAACCTGCTGCATTTCTCGTTTGGCGCCTGGCTGCTGGACCACCACGCCCGGCTGAGGACGGTGTGGCGCTCGCCGGTCATCCTGGCCACGCTGGGGGGACTGGGCGTGGGGCTGGCGGGGGTCGAGGTCTGGCCGCCGCTCCTGATGGCCGTCAAGATGGTGGGCGACATCTCGATCCCGCTGATGCTGTTCGCCCTGGGCGTGCGCCTGGCAGATTCACAGATCAAGGCCGTGGGCTTCGGGGTGTTTGGCGCGGCGCTGCGTCCGCTGGTGGGCCTGGCCCTGTCCTGGGCCGTGCTGCAGGTGCTGGACCTGCCCGCGCGCGAACAGGCGCTGGTCCTGGTCTTTGGCGCCTTGCCCCCAGCGGTGCTGAACTACATGTTCGCCGAGCGCTACCAGCAGGAGCCCGACAAGGTGGCCTCGATGGTGCTGATCGGCAACCTGGCCGCGGTGGTGTTCCTGCCCATCGCACTCGCGCTGGCCCTGTAATGGGCCTGGGGCCGGGCCCGCCCCATTCCACGCATCTCAAACCTCCGGTGCCGCGTCACTGAGGATGCCGAAGACCAGAATCGCGTTGCGCAGCGCCTGCAGACCCAGCCAGATGGTCTTGACCCCCGGCGCGCCGTCGCCCTTGCGTCCGATGAAACCGCCGAGCATTGCGATCAGGCGCAGGACCTGGTTGACCGAGGGCTTGAGCGGCAGTTTCTTTCGATGCAACGCGTACGCCGTACGCCACTCCCAGGCTCACCCCAGGGCGCACGCCATCGGTGCCCTTGAAGGCTCGGGCCCACATCCAGGCGTCGATCACCCCCAGGGGCTCGCGCGCAGGAGTGAGTAACCGTCTTTCAAGTCAAGCGCAGTGAAGCGATTTATCCCAAGGCTTGTTGGTTTTGACCATGGCGTTGAGCGTGGTCAGGAGCTTGCGCATGCAGGCCACCAGCGCCACCTTGGGCAGCTTGCCAGCGGCTTTGAGGCGGTCGTAGAAGGCCTTGATGGCGGGGTTGTGGCGCGCAGCGGTAAGCGTTGCCATGTAGAGCACGCGACGGATCTCGAAGCGCCCGCCCTGCACGCGTCGTCGTCCCTTCGTGTTGCCGGAGTCATTGACCATCGGGGCGACCCCAACCAAGGCCGCGATCTCGCGGCGGTTGAGCTTGCCCAACTCAGGCAATTCAGCCATCAGGGTGGCACTGGCCACCGCTGCGATGCCGCTGGCCGAACGCAACAGCTTGTCCAACTCGGCATAGGGAGTCTGAACGTGGCCGACCATCTGGGCCTCGACATCATCGAGCTGTTTACGGATCGCCTCGATCATGGCCTGGATGCTCGGACGCACGACAGCGATGGCCAGTTGCAGCCGCTGTCGCTCGGACAGCATCATCGTCACGAGTTGGCGCCTGCGCGTGACCATCGCCGCCAACGCCTGCTGCTGCCGGCCAGAGGGCGGATCAAGCTGGCCAGGTCGTCGCGGCGCACCAGCACGCTGGCGAACTCGGCCAGCATGCGGGCGTCGATGCGGTCGGTCTTGGCCAGTCGCCCCATGGACTTGGCGAAGTCGCGCGCCTGGCGTGGGTTGACCACCGCCACCGGCAGACCCGCAGCCTGCAATGCGCAGGCCAGCGCCGCTTCGTAGCCGCCGGTGGCCTCCATCACCACCAGCGCCACGCCCAGCGGCTTCAAGGCCGCCGCCAGCGCCGAGTGAGCTTCGGCCTCGTTGTCAAAACGCTGGGCATCGAGCTTGGCACCCAGCACCGCAACATCGAAATGCGCCTTGGCGATGTCGATGCCCACCACCACTGAGGAAACAGACATGGTCTTCAGATCCCTTGCTTGTGAATGCGCTCTCGGACGAGCCGGCGCGCGTAACCGTTCGGGCTTCAGCAAGACCAGCACGGCGACCGTGCGCGATGTACTCAGTCACGGGCTTCAACGCCCCAGCGCATACCAAGCTGCACGGACCGGTCTGGCCGCCTCATCGGCAGTCAAACTCTACCGCGCTGGTCTGGTCTGAAACATACAAGCGCATAGGTCGGGTGCACGTACATGCCGCGCTGGGCTTCATAGCTCAGAGGTCCCAGGCCCCTGGCTGCCTTGCCTTGGAAGTCCAGCTCGGTCGTGTCCTGCACGCACAGCACCACCGGGTGCGCCTGCATGCGCTGTGCGCTGGCGTCCCAGTGCGGCTGCAGGATGTCGCGCCAGTCCAGCCTGTCCTGCGCCAGGAACCGGTACGCCGCCTGCATCTCCGCCCAGCCTCTGCAGGCCTGCGGGATGCTCGCCGAGGGCTGCTCGGCCAGTCGGTTGGCCAGCAGCACCAAACGCCGACTCAGCCTCGCATCTCCCAGCTGGGCTCCGCCCAATTCTTACTGTGCCCACGTCATCTCGATCTCACCTTTTCTTCAGACTCGGCACTTTACTGTGCACAGCCAGGGAGATGTGTGTAATGGGATGCATAAAGAGTGGATAACATTTTGGATCGATGTAATCTTCGGGATACGAAATCTCATGAACATATATTCATACACAAATCCAAAAGAAACTAAATATATACACAAATCACAACATATTACATAAAACAGCCACATTGACACTGAAAGCATCTTAAAATCACAATTGTAAAATTTTCACTCAAAATGAGTAGCATGAACAATATCAAAAATTTGATCCTAGCTGCGGCTTTAGCTTCAGCTAGTTTTATATCCAAAGCCGATGATTTTGGAATACTACCAACGGTCACAGTGACAGATGATTACGATATTGACTTTAATGGCTGGGGTGGGTATAGCCCCTGGTTTTATCCAGAATCATATTACAACGCAGCGATAATGGATTGGATTGATGAGTATCGTGGCACTCACCAAGAAGCTGCCACCTTGGCAGCAATCAGTCATATTCTTAAGTCATCTAGTGTTTGCTATGCATTAGTTAGTGGCAATGCAAAAAGTACCACATCAACATCTGATCTAACCAGTCGATGGCTTGCTGCGCAGGAAGTCTTTAACTTCATAAATAATTCAGGCAACTTGGCACAATATAGAGAAATTACTCGCACATTAACTTTCATCATAAATGGAAAGCGTTATAATGGCTTTGCCATCGCTTACGCAGACGGAGTTAGAGAAACATGGCCGATCAACCCGGGCTACAGTACTTCGTCAGTGAAATTGCTAGATCAGCCTTTGCCTAATTCGCAAGAGCCATATAAGGGGACTAGCGATGCTCCAAAATGCAATCAAGGTTAAAGGAAATTTACCATGAAAAAATCACTTGCTATCGGATTAATATTCTTTGGCTACTTTAACTTTAGTCAGGCACAGACGATTGCAGCTCCGTGGCTGGATCAATACAACCGGGCGACAAACTACCGTAGCGTCGTTGATGCAGCTATCAAAAGTCCATTGAATGGTGGATATTTTTACGCTCATAAAATATTATCTGAATGCAAAGCAGCAGGCGATAATTATGCAAACTGGTCTGAGCGAATTTCAAAGAATGAGAATCAAATCACAGCATCAATAAAAAATTCGTTGACTACTATTAAAAATCGTTGCGAAAACTTTACGGAAGAAGAGTTAAGCGACGCCTATTTGGCAAAGCTCGCAAAGGAGGGCATTGCGGGCTCTGACCCTTTGTGGATGGCGTCCATGAGCTATACCCATTCGGCGTCAAAGAACCGAGGGGGGCATGAATTTCAGGCCAGAAGAGCGGATGCTGTCTCTGCCGCCTTCCAGGTGAAAGATCCTCTTGTGGTGCAAGACCTTGGAATGCGTTTGGTTATTGACAAAAATCCGAACGGTGGCAAAACCACATTCAAAATAAATGGTAAGAATACGCCCCTTAACTCCAAGGTCGATTTGGGGCTGGCCATCTATCTAGTCCCCTGCGAACTGGGACTGAACTGCGATGCCACAGACTTCGCCGTATCCGTTCCCTGCGCCAGCCAAGGTCTTTGCGATGCCAGTCGTTACGAAGCCGTGCGCAGAATGGCGAGTGAATCCAAAGGCGACTATGAAGGCATATTGAAAGCGGCCAGATCGATCGCTGACTCTTTGGCCGAACCAGACAAAAATGGCCGTGTCCTGGATTGACAGGTACCCCCACGCGGGGGCCTGCCCATTGCACTCGCGCTGGCCCTGTAACAGGCCTGGGGCCGGGCCCCCTGGGGGGCCGGTAATTCAGGATGTTTTTGGCTTCAAACGCCCTGTTTACGGGCGCTTTTAGCTATCTTTATAAGAGCAAATCACAACCCGGGGGAGCGGCGTAGCGGTTGCGGCCGGCTTTCTTGGCTTCGTACAGCCGGCCGTCGGCCTCGCGCACGGCCACTTCTTCGTTCTGTTGCCCAGGATCGGCCATCGCCAGGCCAATGCTGACGGTGACCGCGCCCGCCACGGGGTCGTGCGCCTGCTGCACCGCGGTGCACAGCTTCTGGGCCACATGGCAGGCGTCCAGGGGCCCGGTGTCGGGCAGGATCGCCAGGAACTCCTCGCCGCCGAAGCGGGCGACGAAATCGGTGGCCCGCAAGCTGTCCTTGAGAGCCTGGGCCACGCGCTGGAGCACCTGGTCTCCCACCGCATGGCCAAAGCTGTCATTGACGTGCTTGAAGAAATCAATGTCGATCATCAGCACGGCATACGGCACGCGGGTGCGCAGCAGGCGCAGGAATTCCGCATGCAGGTGCTCGTCGGCCCTGCGCCGGTTGGGCAGGCCGGTCAGGCTGTCGTGCTGGGCCTGCAGGCGCAGCACGCCATTGAGCCGGTCCAGCTCGGCGGTGCGCGCCGCCACCTTGGTTTCGAGTTCGGCGTTGAGCCGCACGATGTGCTGCTCCATCGCCTGGCGTTCGGTGATGTCCACGGCAATGCTGTGCGTGCGCAGGAACTGCCCCTGGGCATCGAGTTCGACGCGCCCGGAAAACAAGGCCGTGACCCAGCGGCCATCACGGCGGCGCAAGGTCAGTTCGCTCTGGATGCCATGCTGGGCCTTGAACCGCGCAAACGCCTCCTCAAAGCGCAGGTGGTGGGTGGCATCCCAGTGCTCGTAAAAATAATGCCCGCGCATCTGCGCCGGGGTGTCGTAGCCGAGCAGATCGGCCATCGCCTGGTTGGCGTCCAGCCAGCGGCCTGCGCTGTCGAGCGAGTCGTAGGCCACAGGCAAGTGGGCAAACAGCTGGCGCAGGCGCTGCTCGCTTTCCAGCAGGGCCTGCTGGCCGCCCAGCACGGTGGCCGCAATGCGGCGCACGCGCAAAGCCAGCGCGGTATCCAGCAAGAGCATCAGGACCACCACGGCAGCGACCACCGAGGCGATTTGGCGCTGGCGGTGGGCGATGAGCGCATCGCGGTTTTTCAGCAGGGCCAGGGACGCCACCTCGCGCCCGGCATAGTCCCGCAGCGGCATGAACCCCAGCCACCAGGCCGAAGGTCCCTCGCGGATATCGAGCACTTGCGGGCCCTGCGCCTGGACAAAGTCCTGCCAGGCCGGAAAGACCTCGGAGGGCGCGGAAGGCAGGGTCTGGCTGAGCAAGGCCAGCGTGGGGTGCTCCGTCCATTCCCCGCGCAAGCCCATGGCCCGCTTGCCCCGTTCGAACGACTGCGGGGACGTGTACTCCTTGTGCACGGCAGCCAGGACTTCGAGCCCCAGCAAGGCCTGGATGCGCCGCTCGAACCAGGACACCTCGGTCCCGAATTCGAGATAGCCCAGCAGTTCATCCCCCACCCGCCAGGGCAGCACATGGCGCAGGGTCAGGGTGGACATGGGGCCCAGTTCGAGCCCGGTGACCGGCTGGCCCAGGGTGGCCGCATCGACCAGGGTCTTGCGCCGCACTTCGTCGCCCTGGTCCTGCGGGCTGTGCACCCGCAGGAGAATGCGCCGGTCCGGGGTGATGAAATACCAGTGGCCTATACCGAAGCGGTCGCTCAGTTGGCGAAACGTGGGCTGGGCCTGCGCCAGCAGGGCCGCGGCATCCCGGCGGCGCATGGCGGCCTGCAGCACCGGGTCGGCCGCCGCCTGGTGGGCCGCCCAATCGAGTTGCTCGGTGGTGTCGCTGCGCAAACGCTCCCACACCCGGACAGCTTGCTGGAGATGGTCGCGGGTGTCTTCGGTGTCCTGCCAGTGCAGGTAGTAATAAAAGCTCCCCACGCACAGGGCCGCCACCATGGCCAAGGCCGCTACGCTGGGCAGGACGATCTGGCGCTGGAAGTTGGGCCGGGAGGGAGGCATGGAAAGGCGGGGTCTTCCACCTCCGGCAGACGGAGGTTCAGCAAAACAGGGGGCGGGCAGACATGCTTTGTAACATATTGACAACCCCCCAACTCCTGCGCGCCCAGCAGGGCCTGCGGGCCGGGCGGTGCGCGGGCGCTCAGAGCCTGTTCATGCTCTCAGGCCTCTGCGCCGTACAAAGCCACCCGGTTGCGCCCCGAACGCTTGGCGTCGTACAGCGCTTCGTCGGCCAGGAGCAGCAGCTGGTTGATCTCCAGGTCGCGCGACACATCCGAGCTGGCCACCCCGATGCTCACCGTGACATGCAGGCCGGGGCCTTGGGCCTCCCCAGGAATCGGGACCGGGACCAGGGCGGTAACGGCCAGGATCTTCTGCGCCACCAGCGCCGCCTGCTGTCGGTGGGTGTTGGGCAGCAGCACACAGAACTCTTCGCCGCCCATGCGGGCCATCAGGTCCGAGGAGCGCAGCTGGCACAGCCAGCGCTTGGCCATTTCCCTGAGCACCTCGTCGCCGGTCGCGTGCCCGTAGGTGTCGTTGATGCGCTTGAAGTAGTCCAGGTCGAGCACCAGCACCGACACCGGGTAGCCATAGTCGCGCGCGGCCGCCTGGGACTCGCGGGCAAACTGCTCAAACCCTCGGCGGTTGGCCAGGCCGGTCAGGGCGTCTGTATTCACTTCGGTCAACAGGCTCTGGTTGAGCTGGCTCATCTCATTGCGCAGGCGGCGTTCATCCCGGAGCGCTTCCGTCAGGGCAATCGCCTCGGTGATGTCGCTGTACAGGCCCACCAGGCGGGTGATCCGGCCCCACGGGTCGGTGAAGGGAACGATGGTGGCATTGACCCAGTACCAGTTGCCGGTCTTGTCGCGGTTGCGGAACAGGCCTTTCCAGATCTTCCCGGCGTTCACGGTGTCCCAGAGATGGCGGTAGAACTGCGGTGAATGGAGTGCGGTGCTGAAGATGCGGTGGTCCTGGCCCACGACATCCGCGCTGGAATAGCCGGTCTTTTCCCGGAAGGCGCGGTTGACGCCGACGATTTTTCCGTCGGGCGTGGATTCCGTCACCATGACATGGGCCCCCAGGGCCCGGGCCTGGTTGGCCAGCTCCGAGATCGAGATCTCGTAGCGCAAATACCAGCGGTACAGCCAGAAGCACACGACCAGGACCAGCAGGGTCGCAATGCCGGCCAGGGCCAGGCGGTTGTCCTCATCGGCCAGGGGCTGGGCCAGCATTTTCTTGCGGTCCCCCACCACCACGAAGACCACCGGGTGGTTGAGGCTGGCGCGGTAGGACACCACCCAGTGGCGTGCCGCATCCAGATCGAACAGGCCGATTTCCTTCTGGGCCATGTGGCGCACGATGGCCTCGGACAGCACGGCGGTTTCGGAGACCACGGGCAAGTGGCTGACGATGCGGTGCCCCTGGTAGTCGAACAGGCTGATTTCCTTGAACCCCAGCTCGTCGATGCGGGCCCAGAAGTTCTGAAAATAATCGGGGTTGATGGCCGCCACCCATTGCCAGAGCCCTCCGTCCACGCGCACGGTGATGGTGGCCAGCCACACCGAGGCACCGGGCTCGGGCTCTGCGCTCACGATGCCGCGCAGATCGCGGTAAGGAAAAGTCCGCCCCCAGCTCACCAGCCCGGGCTCGGGACGCTGCCCCCCTTCCAGCAAGGTGCCCGGCGGCAGGCGCAGGCCGATGTTTTCTTTCTGGGAGCTGGCCACGACCCGCCCTTTGTCGTCCACCAGGGACAGGCTGCGCACGACCGGGCTGGCAAAAATCAGGTCGTACAGCACGGTGCTGGAGAGTTTGTCC
>JAQUDN010000175.1 GCA_028685665.1 Burkholderiaceae bacterium
AGCCCAGGACATTGCCCTGGGCGTCGTAGGCGGTCACCTGCAGGCCGTTGCCGGCCACCACGGGGCCGGCGGTGACGCTGCCCTGCACCAGCTGCCCGCCCAGCAGCTTGAGCACCAGGGCGTCCAGGCCCTGGGTGAAACTGCCCAGGGTGGGGGCCTGGTCGGTGATGGTGGCGATGGCATCGCGCACGATCTGGGCCTTCAGGGGACCGACGTAGGCGGCCTGCTCTTTAGGCAAATCGAGCGCGGCGGTGAACTGCGCGGCGGCGGTTTCGCGCTGCTGCAGGCGGCTCAGGTCTGCGCCCTGGGCGCCGTCCACGATGGCCAGGGCGGCGTTGACCAGGCTGAGCTTGCCGCGGTTGATCTGGTCGACGTAGTAGTTCAGGCCCTGCACTTCGGGGTCGCGGCCCAGCAGGTTTTGGTAGAGGACAGTGACGCGTTCGCGGGCGGTGCTGCTGGCGCCGTACAGGGCCAGGGACTCGGCGGAGTTGGCGAAGGCGTCGATGATGCCCACCAGGGAGCCGCCTGCGGCGTCGAGTTTGTCGGCCCAATACGTCTGACCGGCCGGGTCTGCGGGGCGGCCGTAGTAGGCCAGGTACAGGCGTTGGACGGTGCTGAGCGAAGTGGGCTGTGCCATGGGGGGACCTCTGAAATCGACAAAGAGGCGCAAGGTAGCAAGCCGGTCCCCGCGAACATTACAGTAGATAACAGTTGTAGGATTTTTGGGGCGCAAAAATACCAGCCAAATCGTACTTTAAGGCAATAGGGTATTGCCTAAGCAGCTATGGATTCAGGAGCTTTGCTTTTGTAGCAACTCGAAACAAATTCAGGGTAAACCCTGACAAAAACCGGCCTTCAGCGGCCTCCCACCCACCCCTGCAATGCCCTTGGCGCCCCCCGCCTGAACGGCCCCGGAGGGGCCCGTTCAGGGCAGGTGAAGGGCTGGCATCATCGGGCGGCCCCCTATCGGATTGCTCAGGAGCTGCCATGACCCCTGCCCCCGCCCAGAACCGGACAGAGCGCACGCCGCACCCGAGCGCGATGGTCTGGCGCTTTCTGGTGGCCGGGCTGCCGATGCCGCTGGTACTGGCCAGCCTTTGCGGGCTGGGTGCCCTGGTGAATTACCTGCTGTTCCACACGCTGGCGGAGCTGTTCTCCATCGTCATCGGGCTGGTGGCCCTGGTGGTGGCGACCACCTCGCTGCGCTTCACGCGCAACCATTTCGTGGTGTTCATCGCGGTGGCGATTGGCTGGTGCGCCGGGCTGGACCTGGCACACACGCTGGTGTTCCAGGGCATGTCTTTGCTGCCGGGCGGCAGTGCCAACCCGCCCACCCAGCTGTGGATTGGAGCGCGCGCGATCCAGGCCGTGGCCTTGATCGCATCGCCGATGTGGTTCAACCGGGAGGTGCGCCTGGCCTGGCTGCACACGGCCTGGGGGCTGGTGGTGGCGCTGACGATCGCGCTGATTGCCACGGGCCATTTCCCCGAGGCCTATACCGAGGACGTGGGGCTGACGCCGTTCAAGATCGCGGCCGAATACACCATCATCGCCCTGCTGCTGGGCACGCTGTGGCGGCTGTGGGGCAAGCGCGAGCTGATGTCGCCCCGCTTGCTGTCCTGCCTGTGCCTGGCCGTGGTGTTCATGGTGCTGTCGGAGTTTGCCTTCACGCGCTACGTGAGCGTGTCTGCCACGGCGAACCTGCTGGGGCATGTGTTCAAGATCTTTGCGTACTGGTACGTTTACCTGGCCCTGGTGCAGAACACGCTGCGCGAACCCTTCAGCATGCTGGCGCGCGCGGCCAGCACCTACGACGCGGTGCCCGACCCCACGCTGATCGTGGACCGGGAGGGCCGCATCCGGCAGGCGAACCAGGCGGCCGCCCTGGCCACGGGCCAGTCGGCGTCGCAACTGGTGGGACAAAGCCACCATGCGCTTTTCCACGATGCCCGCCAGGCGCCTGGGCAGTGCCCGGTCTGCCAGGGCCTGTACGCCGGCCGGGCGGCTTTCAGCACCGAGCTGGACCGGGGCCCGGCTACGGTGGAATGCAGCGTGGCCCCGTTTCACTCGCAGGAGGACCGGCAGGCCTATGTGGAGGTGATCCGGGACATCACGGAGCGCCGCCGCCTGGCGGCAGAGCGGGAGGAGCTGGTCCACTCGCTGGGCGAGCGCATCAAGGAGTTGCGCTGCCTGCACGCGATTGCCAAGCGGATCGAGCGCCCGGACACCCCTTTGCCCACCTTGCTGGACGGGGTGGTGGCGCTGCTGCCCTCGGCCTTCCTGCGGCCCGCACAAGCGCATGCCCACCTGCGCAGCGCCTGGGGCGATTTTGGGGAGGCGCCCCCTCCCGGGCACCCTGCCCGCCTGGAGGAGGCCATCCGGGTGCACGGACACGCCGCCGGGACGCTGGCGGTGTGGTATGCACTGGCGGATGTGCCGGCACAGGCGCCCGCCTTTGTGCCCGAAGAGGCCGATCTGCTGGGCAGCGTGGCCCAGCAGATCGGCAACACGGTCGAAAAAAGGCAGGCGGCCGAGAAGGTGCAGCGCCTGTCGAACCTGTACGAAATGCTCAGCGCCACCAACCGGGCGGTGGTCTACAGCCCGGACCCGCCCTCCTTGCTGACCCGGATGTACGAAGCGCTGACCACGCACGGGGCGTTTCCGATGGTGTTTCTGGCGTTGACGGACACCGGCGCCGCGCCGCTGCGGCTGGAGCGCAGCCACGGGATTCCGCCCGAGATCCAGCCGGTGCTGGCGCGCAGCCTGGCCGAGCCGGGCAGCAGCTTCAACCGGCTGCTGCCCGGGTTCGAGGCCGGCAAGATCACGCTGCACGCCCTGCCGCCCCCGGGCGACCCGGATGCCTGGCTGGACTGCCTGCGCAGCATGGGCGTGCAGGAGCGGGCGGTGCTGCCGCTGGTCTGCGAGGGACGGCTGCTGGGCGCCTTCGGCCTGTACGCCCCGGACGCCAGCCCCTTCGATGAAGACGAGCTGCGGCTGCTGAATGAAATGGCCTCGGACCTGTCTTTCGCGCTGAATCACCTGGGCAACCAGGCCCGGCTCGATACCGCGCAGCAAATGGCCCGGCTCTCGGAACAGCGCTTCACCGAGCTGTTCGAGGCCTCGCCCTTGCCGATGCAGATCGTGGACCAGGCCACGGGCCAGATCCGCACCCTGAACAAGGCCTTGCAGCGGTGGCTGGGCTACCCGCTGCAGGAAGTGGCCACGGTGGATGCGTGGTTCGAGCGGGTCTACCCCGACCCGGCCGTGCGCGAGGCCTTGCGCACGCTCTGGCAGGAGGGGCTGGCGTTGGCCCGCGATGGCCAGACCGTGCATTCCCCCGAGCTGACCCTGCGCTGCAAGGACGGCCACCTGCGCACGGCCCGGGGCACGATGACCCTCCTGGGCAACGACTGCATCGTGGCCTGGACCGACCTGACCGACATCCGGCAAAGCGAACGCATCCTGCGCGAAAGCGAGCAGCGCTTTCGCGCCATGATCGAGCAGACCGTCAGCGGCATCTACGTGCGGCGCGACGGCCGGTTCATCTACGCCAACCCGCGTTACTGCGACATGCTGGGCTGGTCGCTGGACGAATTGCTCGGGCACGAGGTCTTGCACTTCACCAACAGCGACCCCGACAACCTGGCACGCATCGAGGCGGCCTGGCGGCGCGTGGAGGCGGGCGAACGCCAGGTGACCTACCAGGTGCCGGTGCGGCGCAAGGACGGGCAGACCATCGAGCTGGAGCTGCATGCCAAGCCCATCACCTGGGACGACGACCAGACGGCGACGATCGTGGTGGCCGAGGACATCACCGAGCGCAAGCGGGCCAGTGCGCAGATCTCGAGCTACGTCAAGCAGCTGGAAAGCGCCATGCGCGGCACTTTGCAGGCGGTCTCGAACATGGTGGAGCTGCGCGACCCCTACACGGCAGGCCATGAGCGCCGGGTGGGGCTGCTGGCCGGAGCCATCGCCCGGGAGATGGGCTGGGACGCCCAGCGCTGCAGCGACCTGGAAATGGTGGGGCTGGTGCACGACATCGGCAAGATCGCCGTGCCCGCAGAAATCCTGTCCAAGCCCAGCCGCCTGAGCGCCCTGGAGATGGAGCTAGTGAAGGTGCACGCGCAGGCGGGCTACGAGATCTTGAAGGACGTGCACTTTGCGACCCCGGTGGCCGACATCATCCGGCAGCACCACGAGCGCATGGATGGCAGCGGCTACCCCCAGGGGCTCCAGGGCGCGGCGATCCTGCCCGAGGCCCGCATCCTGGCCGTGGCCGACGTGATCGAGTCCATGTCGGCCCACCGCCCCTACCGGCCGGCGGTGGGCCTGGAGGCCGCCCTGGCCGAGGTGGTGCAGGGCCGGGGCCGGCTTTATGACCCCGAGGCCGTGGATGCCGCCATCCGGCTGGTGCGCGACCAGCAGTACCACCTGCCGCGCTGAACGGCGATGGCACAGCGATGGCACAGCGAGGCACGGTGCCTGGACCGCCCTCGACCGCACTGGGGCGACGCGCCGGCCCCGCCTACCCCGGAGCGTCCCGGCAAGGCGGCTGCGGCGGTTCAGTCCGGTGCCGCGTCGGCGCCCTGGCCGGGGGCCTCGCCAGGGGGCGGGGCCGACTTGGACTTGCGGCTGCGGGCGTCTTTCTTGGCCTGGCGGACAGCGTCCTGCGCCAGGCCCTGGGCCATCCAGGCCTCGAACTCGGAAGGTGTCTCCAGGGTGATCCGGCCCAGGATGGCGGCGCGGAAATCGGTCATCACGATCTCAGCGGTCTTTTGCAGGTTGACGCGCCCCCCGCCCAGCACGGCACCGCGCTTGCGGCCGATGGCTTCGAGCAGGTCTTCGTCGTGCATCTGGGCCACGGCCCCCGGGGGCAGGCCCAGCTTGTAGCGCGCCTCCAGCAAGGGGGCGTAGTGCTGCTGCAGGCGGCGCAGCAGCTCCAGGGCCACCAATTCTTCGTCGTAGGCATTGCGCCCGATGGCCCCGCTGGCCGCCAGGTTGTAGCCGCTTTCAGGGACGATGATGCGGGGCCAGAGCATGCCGGGCGTGTCCCACAGGTAGAAGTCGTCGGCCAGCACGATGCGCTGCTCCAGCTTGGTGATGCCGGCTTCGTCGCCCGTCTTGGCCTGGCGCTTGTTGCTCAGGGTGTTGATCAGCGTGGATTTGCCCACATTGGGCACGCCGCAGATCAGCACCCGCATGGGCTTGGCCAGCCCGCCGCGGTTGGGGGCCAGCAGGTGGCAGGCGTCGATGAGCTTGCGCGCGGGGGCGGGCTCGGAGGCATCGAGGGCCACGGCACGGGTGCCAGGGCGGGCGTCATACCACTGGAGCCACTGCCCGGTGCGCTCGGGATCGGCCACGTCCTGCTTGTTCAGCACCTTGAGCGTGGGTTTGTGGCCGGTGATGTCGGCCAGCAAGGGGTTGGCGCTGGACCCGGGCAGGCGCGCGTCCAGCACCTCGATCACCACGTCAATGTCTTTGATGCGTTCGGTGATTGCTTTCTTGGTCAGGTGCATGTGACCGGGAAACCACTGGATGGCCATGCGGGGGTACTTTCTGTGCGTTGGGGGGCGATAAGGCCCGCAAGGATAATCGCGGTCCAGCCCCCGGGGCCCGCCCCTGCCGGGGAAGAGCCTCTTTCTGATGCCTTCGGGCGTCTGTTTCTTGTCTGTTTTTGCTTCTTTTTCACCATGCCTTTGCCCCCCACCCCGCTGCGCCGGCCGCCAAGCCCGGCCGACAAGGAACTGCTGTTCAAAGGCGTGACCTGCGCCCTGATCGGGCTGCTCATTCTGCTGGCGCCCTCCCTGGCCCGCTCCGAGGGCGTGCGCGAACTGATGGCCCAGGCCGCGCTGGTGGGCTGGTTTGCCCTGGTGCTGGGCCTGGGCTTTTTGCTCAACTACGGCCTGCGCCGCCGCCGGGCCCGCTCCGGGCAGCGCAAGCCATGAGCGCGGGGCCGGCCTGGCCCGGGCGGGCCACCGACCTGAATGCCGCGCGCGCCCTGGTCGCCTGGGTGCAGCAGCAGGCCCAGGCCCGCGGCATGGCGCTGCGCGCACCACCCCCCGAACCCACCACCTGCTGCGGCCGGGGCTGCAACGGCTGTGTGTGGGAAGGGTTCTACCTGGCCACCGAAACCTGGCGGCAAGAGGCGCGGCAGCGGCTGGAATCCAGCACCTTTTAAGGCCCTGAGGCTTTTTGGGAAAGCACTTTCAGCTATTGAATCAGGAGCAAACCACCAGAACGCGCGCCCGGGCCGGCGGCTGCGCCGGCCGGTGCGCGGGGGCGCTTCAGCCCAGCTCTTCCACCGCCATGTAGCGCTG
>JAQUDN010000176.1 GCA_028685665.1 Burkholderiaceae bacterium
AAATTGCTATTGAAAAAGGAGCTTCTGGCGCAATACCACCAAGCCTCAGAGCCCTTTTTCTTGCAGAATGAAGCGGGCCATCTCGGCAAAGCCCGCGCCCCGCTCACCCGGGGTGACATAGCTCGGCAGGTGCTGCAGTTGCGGCACAAAGCGCGCAATGTTCGCCACGCCCACGCTGTGCTGGAAGCGCTCGAACATGCCCTGGTCGTTGGTCGAGTCGCCCACATACACCCACCGGTCGAGTTCAGCGGCCAAGTCGCGCCCCAGCCGCTCCCGCACGATCCAGCAGGCCCCGTCCCATTTGTTGTGGGTGCCAAACCAGCCGTTGACGTGGATGCTGCTCACGGTGGCGTTCATACCGGCCGCCTGCATCTGGGCCACTACCTCGGCGATGGCTGCTGGCGCCAGGTGCGTGAACTCGCTGTGGTCGATGGCGATGTCCGTCTCCCGCCCTGCGGAGTCGGTGGCGCGCTGCGCCCCGGGCACCGTGCGCTCGATCTGCGCCAGCACCGCTTGCATGCGCGCGAAATGGGCGGCCCGGGTGGCGGCATCCTGTTGGTATATTTTTGATAGCTGCTCAAGCTGGCCCGTATTGCCTTGCAGGCCATTTTGATCCCCATCTTGCGCCGGGCGCAGCAAGGCCACCGCACCGTTTTCGGCCACCAGGGCGTCCACGGGCCATGCGGCTGCAAAGGGGGCGCTCCAGCCCACCGGGCGCCCCGTGACCGGAATCACCCACAGGCCTGCGGCCTTCAGCGCCCCCAGGGCCGCCAGCGCATCGGCGGTGATGGCCCCTGCGGTGGTCAGGGTGTCGTCAATGTCGGTCAGCACCCCGACCAGGCCGCGCCGCGCGGGGGCCGGCCAGGTGCGCAGCGGGGCCAGGCCTGGGAGGGACGAAGGGAGCATGGGCGGGTTCCGAGGAGGTTTCAGCGCTGGGCGAAATCGCGGATCGCCTGGTAAAGCTGGTCCGAGCCGTCCTTGGGGTTGTTCGGGCTGATTTCCAGGCGGTTCACGCCGTGTTCGGGCGCGCCCTTGAAGCGCTGGGGCACCACTGAAAAATAGTAGGGGCTGACAAACCGCGCACCCGCCTCCTGGTGCGACCGCAGCGCCGCCAGGTGCACCCCGGCAGACTTCCATTGCTGGGGGTGAAACTCGGGCACCCCATAGTCGCGAATGCCCCGCTCGCGCAGGAAGTCCCGCACCCAGGCACTGTCGGTAGCGCCGCCATAAAGATTGAGCCCGGTTTTCCAGGGAGCCTTGCCGTCCAGTGATTCGCCGATGGCGAACAGCTGCGGGTTCCAGCTCGGGTTGACCTGGGGCAGGATTTGGTGCGAATACAGCTTGTCGGCAGGCAGGCCGGCCTCTTGGGCGACGGCGTGAAAGCGCCCCAGAAAATCCCGGACCTGCTGGGCGCGAAAGCGGTTCCAGTCCCGCGCCAGGGGGTTGTGGTACAGGTCCTGGCCTGCCCGGGGCAGGTCCAGCCAGCTGCGCAGGCCCGGAAGGCCCTCGGCTTTGGCCAGGCCCGTCAGCCCGCGGGGCGGGTGGGCTGGCACTTTGCTCTGGTCGCGCGGCACGACGACAAAGGGCACTGCGGCCAGCAAGCGCGCTTTGCCTTGCACCGTGGCCACGATCTGCGCCAGGTGGTGCCCGGCGGGCAGTGCCCGGTAGTCGTAATCCACCCGGTAGCCCACATTCGGGTCGGTGATCTCGCCCACCGCCCGGTACACATCCAGCCGGTGCAGTCCCCGTGCCACTGGCCCCACCCGCTGGCCGTTCACGAACAGCTCCAGGCGCTGGATCTGGTTTTGCGGGTCCCAGAGCCAGCCTGACAAGGGCAGGGTGCCGTCGGCAAAAGCGTCGTAATGCTCGCCAAACGAGTCCAGCCGTTCGGAGCGAATGTCCTTG
The DNA here is from genome assembly GCA_028685665.1 of Burkholderiaceae bacterium. Taxonomy (GTDB): domain Bacteria; phylum Pseudomonadota; class Gammaproteobacteria; order Burkholderiales; family Burkholderiaceae_C; genus JAQUDN01. The sequence continues at coordinate 1,906 of JAQUDN010000176.1, forward strand.
GATGGGGCCGGCACTGCGTCCCAGTGCGGGTAGGCCAGGCCCGTGCGCTGCTGCAGGGCCTGCACGCTGCCGTATTCGGTCGCCAGCCAGCGGCGGAATGCGGCCACCGAGGCCGGGTGGTAATCCGTGACCCGAATGTCCTGGTAGCGGCCCATGCCGTTCTCAAAATCGGGAAAGAGCTGGTGCACTTCGCCCGCCAGGGTGTAAGCGACGATGCGCTTTTGCACCGCCACAGGCAGCGCCTGGACGCGCTTGGCGATGTGGCGCAAGGCTTCGAAGCGATAGCGGTTGACCGGAATCTGGACCTCGCTGCGCAAGGTGAAAGGCAGGATGCGGTAACCAAAGTAACCCAACTGCGGCACCGTGCCATCGCGCAGCTGCATCCAGTTGGCGGGGTCTTTTTCCAGTTCCTGGACGATGGCCCCGTGGGAGTCGAAATGCCCTGCCGACAGGTACAGCACCACGGGCCGGGGCACCTGGGTGATCAGGTCCAGAAAGGCTGTGACCTGGGCGTCGTCGATGGCCCAGCCTTTGGGCGTGCGCCGGTAGAGCTTGAGCAATTCCAGCGTGACTGTGTAGCCCACCTGCACCTGGCCTTGGGGGCCCCCGGGTTCGAGCTGGTCGAGCAGGCGCCGCACCGCAGCCGCCCCATGGGCTTTGCGCGCCTGGCAATCCTCGACCGCCTTTTCCAGCGTGGGGATGGCCAGGTTCTGCGCAGCGGCATCGCAGACCATCAGGCCTTCGATCGTGGGGGCGATGAGGAAGGGGGGATTTTTGGCGGGAAGCGTCTGCGCGCCGGAGATGCTTGCAAGGGCCAAAAGCGCGATACAAGCCAGGTGGTTCTGTGATCGAAGAATCATGTGTGGGGTGGCATCAATTCGAGCCCTGGTAAATCAACACGCAAGTTTCGGAACATAACGTTGTCTGAGCTTCAAACCCGCGTTCTGATGAGTGAACATCCAATCGATAGTTCGCTGCGCGACATTCCGAGTCAGCTGCCAAGCGTCAACCTTGCATTGCAGACAGTATTGGTTTTCAACGCACCGGTCCAGGCACTGGCGACTGAGGATGCCAATCTCGATCTCCGCCATGTTCAGCCAAATCGCGTGCTTGGGCGCTGCGCGTTTTTCCAACACGTCGTCCAAGCATTTTCTGAAGTGGGTGTTCAGATTGTCCAGAATCAGATGAACGCGGCGAGCCTTGGCATACGTGGGTCAGCAAGTCGCAGACGAACGCCACGAAGTCGACCTGACCTCGACGCTCCGTGACCGAGACGATCCGCTGCCGGGCTTTGGGTTCAACGGCCACGACCAGATTAGTGATCCCGTTGCGCACGTACTCGTAGTCCACTTTTTTGGGGCTGCGCGAATCCATCGGCAGCGGTGCACGGGTACTCATGTTTCGTTAGTTACTTACGTGTCAATGTGCTGGTCTCAGTTGGCTTCAGCCCAGAATTTTGACCAGCAGACCTTTTAATTGTCGATTCAGAGGAGACTCAATCCGGCTGTAATTGAGCCAGGAAACGCCTACGGTCAGCGCGATAGCGCTCAAACTCCATGCAGTCGCAGACAAGTGCAAAAACGGTTGCAGCCTAAAAAAAGCCGATCCCACCACAATCAGGCAAAAGATATGGGCGAGATAGATGCTGTAAGACGCATCTCCCAAACCTTGCAAAAAGCGCCATGGTGTGATGTTGCGACGCTCCATTTCCATGGCGCATGCCACCAAGCAGCACGCAAAACCACCCAAAAGGGTGGCTCTCTCACACACATGAAAAAATCCTGCCATGCCGCTAGCAAATAAAGTGCCCGAACTCTGGTAGAGAAAAGCCAAAGTCAACGTCAGCACTGCCCCAGCCAGCCAGCAACTCAGACATTGCCGTGGATACCTGTGTAGCCATTCGGCGAGCAAGAACCCGGCGATGAACTCCAGCGTTAGCGGCGAGAGGTAGAACGGTATCAGTAGATTGGTTTTGGCCAGACCCTCGTTGGCAGGTAGGTACAACCCGCGCTGGTAAAACCAAATATTGAGCGCGATGATCGCGATGCCGCATAAGCTCAGTAGGAGCGGTGCATGGCGGCGGTTCCAGGCAATCAGCGCTGCTGTCGTTACATAAAAATACAGCTCAAAGCTCAGTGTCCAGGTGATGGGCAACAAATAGTGCGTCAAGTCCTGTGGCCAGAGGAGGAATGAGCCCCACAGGTCAACATCTGGGTGTAGCCGTCCCGACTGCCATGCACCTAAAAAGTAGAGCCCAAAAAATGGCCACCAGCCAATATAGATACGACCGAACCTCTGTGCCAGAAAGCGCATCGCTGCATGCTTGCTTGGCAGCAGTCCCCGTGTGGTCTCGGCCATGATCAACCCACTGATCACGAAAAAAAGATCTACGCCGGCAAAGCCTAACTGGGTCACTGCATCCGGCAGCATGCTCAGTGTGAAAGGGGTCACAGGCGATTGCATGTGGTGCAGTACCACCCACAGGGCCGCCAGGAAACGAAGAGTTTGTATGTTTTTGAGCATGAAGACCTTGCAAGAAACCGCACATCATGTGAGTCGTTGGCGCTCAATAGAGTGCAATTCATCCTGGATCTAGGCGGATGACTCTTGTCGCGGATGGGACGCTACCGCCTCACCCCGCACTCCCCAAACTCAAGCCCGCATGCTCCCGCAGCGGATGGAAATGGATCTTCGGAAAGCGCTCTTGTGCCAGCCGCACGTCATAGGGCGAGGTGCACAGGTAGGCCAGGGCGTTGGCTGCGTCGTGTGACAGGCGCAGGGGGTAGGCGTCGGTGAAGGCGCGCAGGTCGGCGGGGCTGTCGGCGGTGATCCAGCGGGCGCCGGTGTATTGGCAGCCTTCCAGGCGCACGTCGGCGTCGTATTCGGCCTTCAGGCGGTGTTGCACCACTTCAAACTGCAGCTGGCCCACGGCCCCCAGCAGCATCGGGCCGCCGACATCGGGCTTGAACACCTGGATCGCGCCTTCCTCGCCCAGCTGGGCCAGGCCCTGCTGCAGTTGCTTGGTGCGCAGCGGGTTTTTCAGGATCACGGTCATGAACAGTTCGGGCGCAAAGAAGGGCAGGCCGGTGAACTGCAGGTTGCTGCCGTCGGTGATGGTGTCGCCCAGCTGCACCCCGCCGTGGGTGGTGAAGCCAATGATGTCGCCCGCATAGGCTTCTTCGACGGCCTCGCGGCGCTGGCTCATGAAGGTGACCACGCTGGTGGGGCGCAGTTCTTTGGCGGTGCGCTGCACCTTGAGTTTCATGCCCGGGGTGTATTTGCCCGAGGCCACGCGCACGAAGGCGATGCGGTCGCGGTGGTTGGCGTCCATATTGGCCTGCACCTTGAACACCACCCCTGAAAACCCTTCGTCCTCGGGCTGGATGGTCTTGACGACGGGCTGCTTGTTGACCTGCAGGGTGCTGACGCGCGGGCCGGGCGGCGGCGCCATGTCCACCAGGGCGTCGAGCACTTCCATCACCCCGAAGTTGTTCACGCCCGAGCCGAAGAACACGTGGGTGAGCTTGCCGGCCAGGAAGGCGGCGTGGTCCCAGGCGGGCGATGCGCCCACGGCCAGTTCCATGCTCTCGATGGCGGTGTCGAATTCGGCGCCAAAGCGGGCGCGCAGCGTGTCCGCTTCGGTCAGCGGAATGGCTTCGAAGTCCTGGGGGCGGCGTTCGCTGCCCGACTCGAACACCGTCATCGTCTGGGTGCGCAGGTTGATGATGCCGCCGAAGCTCTTGCCCTGGCCCACGGGCCAGGTCATGGGGCAGCAGGGCATGCCGAGTTCGCGCTCGACCTCGTCCATGATGTCCAGCGGGTCGCGCACTTCACGGTCCATCTTGTTGACGAAGGTGATGATGGGCGTGTCGCGCTGGCGGCAGACCTCGATCAGGCGGCGGGTTTGCGCTTCGACCCCGTTGGCCGCGTCAATCACCATCAGGGCCGAGTCCACGGCGGTGAGCACGCGGTAGGTGTCTTCGGAGAAGTCCTTGTGGCCGGGGGTGTCGAGCAGGTTGATGACGTGCTCGCGGTAGAGCATCTGCATCACGCTGGAGGCCACCGAAATGCCGCGCTGCTTTTCGATTTCCATCCAGTCGGAGGTGGCATGGCGGCTGGCCTTGCGGCCCTTGACGGCGCCGGCGATCTGGATCGCGCCCGAAAACAGCAGCAGCTTTTCGGTCAGCGTGGTCTTGCCGGCGTCGGGGTGGGAAATGATGGCAAAGGTGCGGCGGCGCCGGGTTTCGGAGGCGTAGGACACGGGGGGATTCCAGAAAAAAGGGGCAGGGCGCAAGGCCGTGCAGGGGCAGGGAGGAAGGGCGTCTGCGCAGTGCAGGGCAGGCCCTTTTGGGGGCGGATTTTACCGGCGCCCCGGCA
>JAQUDN010000023.1 GCA_028685665.1 Burkholderiaceae bacterium
CCGTGCTGCTGGGCACGATCGGGGGCGTGCCTTTTTACATTGGCAAATCGCAATACGAATACTGGAAGCACACCCAGCTCATCATCGATGTGATCGAGGGCACGGGCGGCACCTTCTCGCTGGAAGGGTCGGAGGGCAAGGCCTTCCACACCCGCTCCCGCCTGTTCACCGACGCGGAGTGGGCGGAGGTGGAGCCCCTGGTGTTGCGCGATTTGGCCTGATCCGGAGCGCCGGCCCCGGTGCGCGGTTGGGGCGGCCCCCGGGATGGGGCGGTCCTGACGGCGGTCCATCAGGGGCGCGAAGCGCTCGGCACAGTCCCGCGTGACCCGCAGTTTTTGCCGGGTGTGTGCGCATTTTTCAAGGTATTACCTGAGTCGATGGCTGGGGTAAAGTCAAATCACACTCCAGGCCAATGGAATCAAGCGGTGCTAGCTATCAATTCAGGAGTTATATGGCAAAGGCTCAGGTGCCAACTCACCTCAAAGAGGTATTGAATCCTTATTGCCGTGGGCGAGGGACTTAGCATTAACCCTATACCGGAACCGGCCGAACGCGCTTCGGCCGGTTTGTTTTTTGCCCTTGACTCCACACCACCCATGGCTTCCAGCATCGTTCAAAAGCTCTATATCGCTTACTACGGACGTGCTGCCGATCCCGCAGGCCAGCTCTACTGGGCCGACAAACTCAACGCAGCCCAGGGTTCCCTGGTCGGCATCGTCGACGCTTTTGCCCACTCCGCCGAATCCGAGGCGCTGTATGGCACCCGCAGCACCCACGCCGCCCATGTCACCGTGCTCTACCAGAACATCCTGGGCCGCAACCCCGAACCCGCTGGCCTGAACTACTACGTGGACCAGCTCAACCGCGGCAAGCTCAGCCTGGTCAACGTGGCTCTTTCGATCCTGGACGGCGCCCAAGGCGCCGACCTCACCCTGGTGCAGCAGCGCGAGGCCGCCGCAGCGCAGTTCACGGCGGCGCTGGACCTGCCCAAGGAGCAGGCCGCCTATGTAGGCCCCGTCAAGGCCCAAATGGTGCGGGAAGCCCTGGCCACCATCACCGCCGAACCCGGCACCCTCAGCACCTTCACCCTCGGGCTGGACTCCCTGGTCCTCCAGCTGCTGGGCGAGCGCCTGGTGCAAGGCAGCGTCACCGCAGGCCCCGTCGTGGACGGCAACGGCCTGCAGGTGACCGCCTACGACGCACAGGGCAATGTCCTGGGCTCGGGGGCGCTGAACCCCGACGGCAGCTACCGCATCACCATCGAGCGCGACTACAGCGGCCCCATCCTGGTGCGCGTGGTGGATGCCAGTGCCGGGCCCGACTACGTGGACGAAACCCAGGGCAAGCCCGTGGACCTGACCAGCGACCTGCGGGCACTGAGCACCGTGACCGGCGCGGGCAGCTACACGGTCCATATCAACCCCATCACCGAGCTGATCGCGCGCCGCGTGGGGCTGCAGGGCGGCGACAACGCCACCAGCCAACTGGCGCTGGGCGCCACCACGCCCGAGCAGATCCAGCAGGCCACGCAAGAGATCGCCAGCGCCCTGGGCCTGGGCAGCGTGAACCCGGTGACCACCACGCCCGTGGCCACCGTGACCGCTACGGGCACTGCCAACCCGGCGGCCAATGCCGTGGGCCGGGTGTTAGCGGCCATCTCGGGCCAGGAAAACGGCCAGGGCGTGAGCACGAACCAGGTGCTCAACACCCTCCTGGGCCACCTGACCGGCTCGGGAGCGCAGACACAGCTGACCCCTACGGGCCTGCGGGATTTGCTGATCGGTGCGGCCACCTCCGACCTCAGCGGTGCGGCGGGCGTGACCAGCAGCCTGGCGCAAGGCCTGGGCACACCGGCGGGCACGGCCGCACAGATCCAGAACACGGTCAAGCAGCTGGCCGATCTGGCGGACAAGAAAATCACAAGCACCACCCTGACGCCGGCGGACTTTGCCGCGATTGGGGTGACGGGGGTTACCAGCGAGAACTTGGGTGCAGTGCTCAACCAGGTGGCCCAGCAGCCCGGCGGGGCGGCAGACGCCAACAGCCTGCAGGAGATTCAGCAGGTGGCGAGCAGCGTGCCGGCCCCGCCAGCGCCTGAGCCTGATCCAGGTCCACCCGCAGATACCACCCCGCCCAACGCCACCGCCTTCACCGCCACGGCCACCACGGTGGGCGCCACGTCGAATGAAGCCGGAGCCTTGGGGCTGTACAGCGGCGCCAACTTGCTTGCCAAAACCGGGGGCGGAACCCTCAGCACGGCGATGACCGCAGGCGCCGCAGCCACCATCACCGTCGAAGCCCAGGCCAGCGCCACCAGCGCCACGCTCAAGGTTTCCGACACTGAAGGCAACTTTGCGACGGCGACCCAAACCGTTATTTTGGGCACGAACAGAGATTTAGGGTCGGGTTATAGCGACACGCTCACAGGGTCAAGCGGTCACGACATCATCTTTGGCTTTGATGGCATTGACTGGCTCTTTGGCGGTGGAGGTGACGACCGCCTCTACGGTGGTTCAGGTAGCGACCTGCTCGTTGGTGAAGCTGGCAACGACACGCTCAGCGGCGGCGATGGCAACGACACATTCATCGTGGACGCTGGCACCGACACCATCATCGATCTGGGCGGCGCCGACGTCCTGAGCGTGGCGTCAGGCGCAACCGCCAACGCCACGGTCACGGCAGCCTTCACGGCTACCAGCGGCACCATCAACAACGGCTCCGTCACCCTGCGCACCAGTGGCTTTGCCGTGAACCTGGCCCTGGCAAATGCCAGCGGTGCCAGCGGGTTCACTGTGATCAACAACGGTTCTGGCACCACCGTGACAGGCTCTGCACGCAATGACACCATCAACGGTGGCACGGGCGTTGACACCATCGACGGTGGTTCAGGCATCGACACCGTGAACCTGAACGCCAGCGGCCAGACCGTTTTCGTGGCCAATGTCGAAGTCGTCAATGGCAGCACCGGCAACGACAGCATCACCGTGACCGCTGGCAGCAGCAGCATCACTGGCGGCTCTGGTGCCGACACCATCGCCTTGGTTGCGGCAAATGGCGCAGTCGATACAGTGGCCTACACCGCTTCCGGGGAAACCGACAACCGCACGGCTGCTTTCTTTGCCGGCGGTTCGACCAGCAGCATGGACGTCATCACCCAAGCAGCTATCGGCGACAAGCTGAAGGTTTGGGACGGCTTCCTCACCAGCGGGACGACGGTCTCCACAAGTTACCTGACGGGCGCCACTATCAACAAGGTGGCCATCGTTCAGGGCGCGCTGGATGTCAGCGGCAATTTCACGGCGGCTACGGGCAGCAGCAACGACGACTACATCATTCAATGGGCCGACGGCGCCAAGGTGCATAGCGTAGTTCTGAAAGACTACGGCACGACCGCGCCCACGCTGACGGCGGATGCGACGGCGGATGCGACGGCGGATACGTTGACGTTGGCCGTCGCTGACAACACCGCCCCCGCCGTCATCAGCGTGACGGCACCGAGCGCCAAGACCTACAAGCTGGGCGACACACTGAGCTTTACGGTCAACACCAGTGAGAACGTCACCGTCACCGGTACGCCGCAACTGGCGCTGACGATGGGCAGCACGACCGTGCAGGCCAACTATGACAGCGGCGCCGGCACCAATGCGCTGGTATTCAGCTGCACCGTCGCCAGCACGGACCTGGACACGGACGGTATTGCGGTCGGCACTTTGGGGCTGAACAGTGGAACGCTCAATGACGCGGCGGGCAATGCCCTGATGCTGACCTTGAACAGCGTGGGCGCGACCACCGGGGTCAATGTGGATGGCGTGATTCCGACCGTGAGCACCACCAGCGCCGCTTATACAGAGGCCAGCGACACCCTGACCCTCACCGGCACCGACTTCAGCACGCTGCTGGAGCCCGGCGAAGACGCCAGCACCGACATCAAAGCCCGTCTGGACTGGAGCAAACTGGTGTGGGACATCAATGGCGACGACGCCACCACGGTCAACGTCAGCTTTGCCGTAAGCGACATCAGCTCCGCCAAGGTCAGCAGCGCCACCACCCTGACGGTGGTGCTGACCTCCACCAAGGGCACCGCGTTGGAAGCCACCACGGACTACGGCGCCATGGGCAATGCCGACACCCTGGACATTACGGCGGGCTTCGCCAAGGATGCGGCAGGCAATGCAGCGACCACTGATGCCCTGGCCAATGGCGTACTGGCCATCACCGCGCCCGACACCACGCCCCCCACGGCCACCGCCTTCACCGCGACCGCCACCACGGTGGGTGCCACGTCAGACGAAAACGGCACGCTGGGGCTGTATGACTTATCAGACGAACTTGTGGGCACTGCCTCCACGCTCACAGTCAACACTGCTGGCACGATTGCGGTCAGTGCTCAAACGCCTGATCCCGTATTTTTACGCCTCCAGGTCTCCGACGCCGCCGGCAATTTCGCAGCAGACACCCACAGGGTGTTGCTGGGTACAAACGGTAATGACGGCTTTTTAGGGGGCACAGGCGATGCCGACTTTATCTACGGTTTTGAGGGTGACGATTACCTGTACGGTGCCGACGGTAACGACGGGCTCATTGGTGGGGCTGGCAACGACATCCTGATAGGCGCCATCGACAACGACACGCTCACTGGTGGCGCTGGCAATGACTCGTTCAGGGCGGACAGCGGCACTGTCACCATCACGGACCTCACCACCGGCGACGATCTCCAGGTTCGTTTCGAGGTTGCCACGGTGATTGCCAACGGCATTACGACTTTTGTTGCTGATAGTGTCACCAGCAACGTTGGTACCGCAACGCTACGCACTCTCAGCACGGCGGACGCAACCATCAATGTCAGCGCAGCCGTCGGATCCAACGGATTCACACTGGTGGGTGGGGATGGCAACGACACTTTGATCGGGACAAGCAATGCAGACAGCATGACTGGTGGCGCTGGCAATGATGTGCTCGATGGCGGCGCAGGCGCCGACACCATCACGGGTGGTGCTGGTGCCGACGTGCTGGACGGCGGTGCGGGCAGCGACACCTTGGTCTATGCCTCGTCGGCCGAGTTTCTGACGGGGACTGCGGGCTCGCGCACGGTGGAAGACAGCGTGACAGGCGGCGCAGGCACCGACACGATCCAAATCAGCGGCGCCATAGCGGTGGCTGCGGGCGACTCCCTGGCCCGTGTCAACACGGTGGAGCGGCTGGTGGCCGCAGCCGCCTCGGGCGCTGCCTTAAACGAGAGCATCGTGCTGAACAGCAATGCCGCTATTGCGTCGATCCGTACGATTGATTTGTCGGGCGAAACCCATGCCGGCTCGACTGGCGTGATCAACCTGACGGGAGTGGCTGCCGCCGTGACGGGCACTACGCTCAAGGGTGTGAACGGCGGTGGCAGCAACACCCTCACGGGCGGGGCCGGGGTGGACAGCATCACAGGCGGCTCGGGCAGCGACACTATCACCGGTGGCTTGGGGGCCGACATGATCGACCTGGGTGCTGCTGACGGCGCAGCCGATACCGTGGTTTATACGGCGGCTGGGCAGACTTTGGCGCTAACCTCCTCGTCCTATTCTTCCTGGAGAAGCAGCCCCACCACCACCGGTATGGATGTGGTCAACAATGCCGCCTTGGGTGACAAGCTGCAGTTGTGGAATGTGTTTACTAACACTATCACTGTGAGGACAACCGTTCTACCTATCGTCATTTCCAACCAGGCCGCCATCGTGCGTGGCTCTTGGAATGGCACAACCTTCAGCACAGGCACCACGGCAAGTCACGACGACTACCTCATCCAATGGTCGGACGGGACAAACGTCCATGGCGTGTTGCTGGCCAACTATGGAACAACGGCGCCGGGTCTGAGGGCTGACTTTGCCAACGACACCCTGACCCTGGCAGACACCACGCCGCCCACCGTCAGTGCCGCCAGTATTTCGGGAGGCAACACCTTGACCTTCACCAGCAATGAAAATGGCAGCGCGCAGCTTTACGCGGCCGATGGCACCACGCCCATGGGGCCGGCAATCACGCTGACGGCCAACACGCCTGCATCCATCACCGTGGCCGCACAGGCCACATTGACCGCTGCGGTGCTCAAGGTGACGGATGCCGCAGGCAATGCGACGAGCCCCAAGGTGTACCTGGGCACAACGGGGAATGACGCCATCACAGGTACCAACGTGGCTGACTACATCTTTGGTTTTGGCGGCGATGACACCATCACCAGCGGCTTTGCTTCTGACGTGGTTGATCTGGGTACTGGTAACGTCCGTGTGGTTCAGGATCAGGGCGGGAGTGTCGGTATCGATACGTTCACTGGCTTTGGCTCAGGTGACACACTGGTAATCGCCGCTTACAGCGGCAGCTACAACTTCTATAGCGTTGCTGAAGTTCAGATCACCGCTGCGGGTGTTCAACAGTCTTTGACGAGCCAGAACACCTACGTCATTGAACAGGCGCTTGGCGGGCCTGGGTCTTTGACCACCGGTTCCACTAAAACGCTGGTGGCTGCAGACTTCACCGCGGCAACGCTGACCAATCTGGCCGCGTTCTTGAGTGAGCGCTTCACCGGCCCAGCCGCCTCCCAAACCGATGCTTTGGTTCTGAACGACGGCACGAATAGCTATATCTACGCGCTCAACGGTAATTCGGCGAACAGCACAATCGATACCAATGAAATCTTTTTGACCGGTGTCATCAGCGGCTATGTTGTGACCGCCGCCGACGTGCTTCAAGCCTGATGGGCATCGGGGTCCGCCCTTCCACACGGCCGGTTCCCTAAAGTGGGGGCCGTTTGGAGGCTCAATCCCGCGTCACCCGCAGCACTTCCTCGCGGCTGGTGATGCCTGCGGTAATCAGGCGTTCGCCGTCGTCGCGCATCAGGGTCATGCCGTCCGCCAGGGCGGCGGTGCGGATGTCGGCCTCGGAGGTGCCGTTGTGGATCTGGGCGCGGATGGCGTCGGTGGTGCTCAAGAGCTCGAAGACCCCGGTGCGCCCGGCGTAGCCGGTCTGGCCGCAGGCCTCGCAGCCCTGGCCGTGGCAGCTGCCGCAGTATTTGCGCACCAGGCGCTGGGCCAGCACGCCCAGCAGCGAGCTGCTCAAGAGGAAGGGCTCCACGCCCATGTCGGTCAGCCGGGTGACGGCGCTGGCGGCATCGTTGGTGTGCAGGGTGGCCAGCACCAGGTGGCCGGTCAGGCTGGCCTGGATGGCGATCTGCGCGGTTTCAAAGTCGCGGATTTCCCCGATCATGATCACGTCGGGGTCCTGGCGCAGGATGGCGCGCAGGGCCTTGGCAAAGGTCAGGTCGATCTTGCTGTTGACCTGGGTCTGGCCCACGCCGGGCAGCTCGTATTCGATGGGGTCTTCCACCGTCATGATGTTGTTGCGGGTGGCGTCGAGCCGGCTCAGCGCGGCGTACAGCGTGGTGGTCTTGCCCGAGCCGGTGGGGCCGGTGACCAGCACGATGCCGTGCGGCTGGGCAATCAGCCCCTCGAAGCGCCGCAGCACCTCGCCCTGCATGCCCACGGCTTCCAGGCTGAGTTTGCTTTCGGACTTGTCCAAGAGGCGCAGCACGGCGCGCTCGCCATGGGCGCTGGGCAGGGTGGACACTCGCACATCGATGGCCCGGGTGCCCAGGCGCAGGCTGATGCGGCCGTCCTGGGGCAGGCGTTTTTCGCTGATGTCGAGGTCGGCCATGATCTTCAGGCGCGAGATCAGTGCGGCGTGCAGCGCGCGGTGAGGCTGCACCACTTCGCGCAGCGTGCCATCGACGCGAAAGCGCACGCTGGAATGGCGCTCGTAGGGCTCGATGTGGATGTCGCTGGCGCCGTCGCGCGCGGCCTGGGTCAGCAGCGCGTTGAGCATGCGGATGATGGGCGCGTCGTCGGCGGTTTCCAGCAGGTCTTCGACGGCCGGCAGGTCCTGCATCATGCGCGAGAGGTCGGCGTCGGACTCGACTTCGCTGACCACGGTGGCCGCGCTCGATTCGCCCTGGGCGTAGGCGGCGCTGATGCGCTGGGCCAGGGCCGGGGCGTCGAGGGCCTGCAACTGGTGCACGGCATGTTTGCGCAGCACCTCGCTCAGGGCGCTGGTGTCGGGGGCGGGGCCGTGCCAGAGCACGAGCTGCTGGCCGTCGTCTTCCAGCAGCAGCTGGGCGGTGCGCGCAAAGGCGTAGGGCAGGGGGTGGCGCATGGGGCCTGGTTTCAGCGTGGGCAGGGTCAGGGTTGGCGGGGCGTTTCGGGGGCGTCGGCGGGGCGCACAGGCGCCTCGGGCGCCCGGGCGGCCCCCAGGGGCGGCAGCACGGGCGCGCCATTGACGCTGCGCAAGACGGTGCTGTCGCTGGGCTGGCTGCGCTCCTGCATGCCGCGGATCTGGTCGTAGCGGTCCATGCTGACGGCGGTGCTGGTGGCCGCATCGCGGATCACCACGGGGCGCAAAAAGACCATCAGATTGGTTTTTTCGCGGCTGCGGGCCTGGTTGCGGAACAGATTGCCCAGCACGGGCACATCGCCCAGCAGCGGCACGCGTTCTTCGCCCCCCGAGAACCGGTCCTGCAGCAGCCCGCCCAGCACCACGATACTGCCGTCCTCGACCAGCACCGAGGATTCGATCGAGCGTTTGCTGGTGGTGGGGCCACGGGCGTCGTTCACGGTGGAGGCCACCACGTCCGAGACTTCCTGGAAGACCTGCATCTTCACGGTGCCGTTTTCGCTGATCTGCGGGCGCACGCGCAGCGACAGACCGACGTCCTTGCGTTCGATGGTCTGGAAAGGGTTGACCGAGCCGGAGTTGCTGTTGTTGTTGGTGTACTGCCCGGTGACGAAGGGCACGTTCTGCCCGATGACGATCTTGGCCTCTTCGTTGTCCAGCGTCAGCAAATTGGGGGTGGAGAGCACATTGCCGTCGCCGGTGCTCTCCAGAAAGCGGGCCAGAAAGCTCAGGGCGTAGCCGCCGTTGTATTTGTGGCCGATGCCGAAGTTCAGGCCGGTGGAGGGGCGCACGCCGGTGACCGAACCGGTGGCGGCGGCAATCGCCAGGTCGATGATGTTGGCGCCGCCCTGGGACGAGTTGGTGCCGATGACCCCGACATTGGTGCCGCCGTTGTTGCCCAGCAGGCTTTGCCACTGGATGCCGAACTCGGCCGCTTTCTTGGCGTTGACCTCGACCACCAGGCTTTCCACCAGCACCTGGGCACGGCGGCTGTCGAGCTGGTCGATCACGGTGCGCAGCTGGCGGTACACCGGGTCGGGCGCGGTGATGATCAGCGAATTGGTCGTGGGGTCGGCCTGGATCTGGCCGCCGGTCGAAGGCTGGTTGCTGTTGCTGCTGAAACCGCCCTGGCCCAGGCTCTGGCCGACTCCGCCGCTGCCGCCCAGGGGGCTGGTGGGGTTGGGGATGTTGGGCGTGCTGCCGGTCAGGGCACTGCCCGTGAACGCGCTGGCCCCGCTGGCGCTGCCGCCCATGCCGGCCATGGCTGCGCGCAGGGTGGCGGCGAGTTTGGTGGCCTCGGCGTTCTTCAGGTGCACCACATGGATGTTGCCGTGGGCGGCGCTGCCAGCGAAGGGCTGGTCCAGCTTGTCCACCAGGGCCCGCACCTGGGCGATGCGCGCCGGGTTGGCGGCCCGCAGGATCAGGGCGTTGCTGCGCGGCTCGGCCAGCAGGGTGGTCTTGAACGAGGTGTCGGCCTGGCCCTGGCCGGCCGCGGCCGCCTGGCCGCCGCTACTGCCGTCGATCAGCCGCGCCACCAGGGGCACGAGTTCGGTGGCAATGGCGTTCTTGAGCGGAATGATTTCGACGTCGGTGGCATTGGCCACGTCCATGGCCGCCACGATGCGCGCCAGGCGCTGCAGGTTGTCGGCGTAATCGGTGATGACCAGCGAGTTGTTGCCCGGGTTGACGTTGATGGTGTTGTTCGGGCTGATCAGCGGGCGCAGCACGGGCACCAGGTTGTTGGCGTTCTCGAAGTTCAGCTTGAAGATTTGCGTGACGATCTGGCCGCCTTCGGGCGCGCCACCCAGGCCCCCGCCCTGCGACACGCTCACGCTGCCGCCTTGCAGCTTGGCGTCGGCCTCGGGCACCACCTTGTACAGGCCGGCCGATTCGACCACCGTGAAGCCCTGCAGCCGCAGCGCCGCCAGGAACTGCTGGTAGGCCGCGCCCGGGGGCACGGGGTTTTCGGTCACGAGGTTGAGCTGGCCCTTGACGCGTGGATCGACCACCACATTGCGGCCGGTGATGGTGGCCATGGTGCGCGCCACGGCTTCGATTTCGGCATTGGCAAAGTTCAGCGTGACGGGTTCGCGTGCGCGCACGCTGCCCAGGGTGGTGCTGAACCCAGCTTGTGCATGAATTTGCCCTGTAAGGCTTGCCAGTATTGCGCTGGTAGCTATGGTTTTGATGGCAAAGCGCCGCTGCGGCGCGTTCGGGAAAGTCATAGGGTCAACCCACGTTGATGATGGAGCGCGCGCCTTGGCGCCGTCCGATGAGATTCAGAAGATTCGACAGCGCGGCTTCGCGCTCGGGGCTGGCACTGGCTTCGCCGGTGAAGCGCAGCCGCTGGCCGACCCATTGCCCGCTGCCCTGGAGCTGCAGTGCCCCTTCGAGGGTGCTCAGCGCCAGGGTGGGCAGGTCGCCGCCTTGCAGCACCAGCCGGTAGCTGCCCATGGGGCGCAGGGTGGAGAGCCGCGAGGAAACGCCCAGGGCATCGAGCTGCAGGCGGCCTTGCAGCGCCAGCCGGCCGGCATTCCACTGGAAGGCCAGGTCCTGGGTCTGCAAGGCCAGCTGGCCCTGCGCTTGCAAAGTGTTCCAGGGCGCACCCAGGCCTTCGAGCAAGGTGGCGGGCAGGCGCAGACCGCCGTTGGCCAGGGCCAGTTGCAGGCGCCCGCCATCGACGGTGAGCTGTGCCTGTAGCGGGGCGGTGGCGCAGCAGTCGGCATGGACCTGGGTTTGAAAGCCGTTCCAGCGCGGGCGGATCTGCCAATGCACGCGGCCGGGCAGGGCACTGCGGTCCTGGCTGGCGGCGCCGCCCGTCAGCACCAGTTGGGCCGAACCGGTCCACACGGTGCCGCGCGCTTGCGCAAGCTGCACGCGCCCACCGGAGGCCTGGTCCACGCCCTGGGCCAGCCAGGCGGCGGGGGCGTACACCAGCAGCGTCGGCAGCAGGCCGGCGAGCAGGCCACAGGCGGCCCAGCGCCAGGGCGCATGGTGCGGCGGGGAGGGGGGGCGCAGACGTTTCACGGGGCGAAAGTCCGGGGCTCAGCGGCTGGGCAGGGCCAGCACCAGGCTGCCATCCCAGCGTGGCCCGGTGGGCGCAGGCGGGGCGGCGGGGCCGGGGGCGGCGCCTGCGGCCGGGACCGGGGATGTGGCCGGGCTGCGCGTCAGGCGGGCTTCGACGGGGACGGCTTGGGCGTTGCTGCGGGCCTGGGCCAGCCACTGCGCCAGGGCCTCGGCGGGCGCGCCCTGCAGGGTGACGGTGGCGCGGTCGCCACCGATCTGGAGCTGGGCGGTCGTGCCCAGGCGCTGGGTCAGGGTGCTGCGCAGGGCGGCGACGGCATCGCCAGGGCGGGTGCGCGGGGCTGCCTGCAGTTGCAGGGCTTCGGCCTGCAGGGCCTGCATGTGCTGCAACTGGCTGTCCAGGCGGGCGTGGCGGGCCGGGGCATCGCGCAAGGTCTGCAGCGCGGGGGCCAGGGCCAGCCACCAGAGCAGCGCCAGCGCCACCAGGCCGCTGGCCGCCAGGACCAGGGTTTGTTCACGGGGGGCCAGGGCTTTCCAGCGTGCAAGCCAGGGGGCAGTGCGGCTCATCGGGGGCTTTCTTCGACGCGCAGCAGCAGGCTGTCGTCCTCGCTGCGTGCCTGGTAGCCCGCAGCCTGCGTGCGGGCCAGGAAGGCGGTCTGTTCGTCGGGTGCCAGGGCCAGGCCGCGCAGGCGCAGTTCCCCGGGGGTGAATTCGAGGGCGCTGGGCAGGTGGCCTTCGGGCAGGGCGGCCCCGGCGGCAGCGAGCAGGGCTTCGAGGTCGCGCGGGGAGCTGCTGCCGGCGGCCTGGCGCAGCGGGGCCAGTTCGCGTTCCATTTGCACCGGGGCGTCCACCACCACCTGGACCTGGGGGAAGGTCTGGGTCAGGGCGGCGCGCACGCCCGCCTGCTTGGCGGCCAGGATGCGGTTTTCTTGCCAGGCCCAGAGGTTCAGGCCGACGAGGTGTGCGGCGACCAGCACGCCGGCGCCCCAGCGCGCTGCGCGCCATTGCGGCGCGTGCAGCCCGGCATTCAGGGCCTGGGTGGCCTGGCGCATGGCCCGGGTGCGGCCTGTGCTGGCCAGATCGAACTGCGCCAGGTCCCAGGGGCCCCGGGCGGCCTTCAGGGCGCGTTGGCTGGCGGTGCACAGCACCACCGGGCGGCCCAGGGTGCGCTCGGCCAGCGCCGCCACGGCCGGCTCGGCCTGGATCGGGGCGGGGCGGTCGGTGCTGGGAGCGTTCATGCCGCCCAGGGCCAGTGCGGCGGCCGACAGGGGAAGCACGGCCACGCCTTGTTCGGTGCCCTGGCCGCAGAGCACCAGCAGGGCGTCCTCGGGCGTGCCGAGCGCCCAGCCTTCAGGGGCGCCGCTGTCGGTCGGGCCGGGCGCGAATTCAGGCACCACGCGCGCCACGCGGCGGCCCGCCGCTTCCAGGGCCTGCAGGTGCGCGCGCAGCCAGGCGCGGTCGCACACCGCCACCCAGACCGGCTCGCCTGCACGGGCACCGGGTTGCAGCGCGAAATGCAGTTGGGCGGGATCGTCCAGCAGCCGGTCTTCGAGCAGGCCTTCCAGCACCGAGCGCAGGCGCGGCGAGGGCTGGCCCACGCCCATGGCCAGGCCGGGGGGCAGGGCCACGCGCTGCCAGGACAGGGCCTGCGCCGGCACCACGGCCACGACTTCGCCGCCGGGGCGGGCAGGCTCCGGCAGCAGGGCGGCGCTGGCGCTGGCTTGGCGAAGGGCGGTGTGGCCGTCGGCGGTCAGGGTGTAGCTGTAGTCAGCCGGGGGACCGGTGCGGGGCAGGGAGAGGATCAGGGTGCTCATGGACGGGTTTCGCGAACCATTTTAGGGGCCTGTTTTGAAAGGACTGTGGCAGCCGTCCCGGGTCAGCGCAGGGGCTCGGCGGCCGGCGTGGCAGGGGCCCGCTCGAAAAGGCCTTGTTCGCGCCACAGGGTGGTGACTTCCCTCCCCTGCCGCCGTACCAGCGAACGCTCGCCCATGCGCAGCGGGCCCAGCCGCAACTGGCCACGCACCTCGAAGTACGAGGTGGTCACGCTGTGTTCATTGGTGTTGATGTCCACCCCGGCCCCCAGCAGGTCGCGGGCCTCGGTGATCTGGCGGAAATGCCGCGTGGCGCGCGACTGCACCAGCTTTTGGGCTCCGGCCGCATCCAGGCCTTCGATGGCCGCCGCCAAAACCTCCGCCCCCGCCGTGTTCAGGTTCAGGGGGGTGCGCACGGGCAGCAGCGTCACATGCGGCTCCAGCAGCGCCAGGGTGGCGGGGGGCAAGCCCAGCCAGCCCAGTTGCGACAGCGTGGGCGGCGCAAGGGCTGCCTGGCCGTCGGCGGCTGCGGTGGAGCGGGCCAGGCGCAGGGCTTCGGCCAGGGCGTTGAGCTGTTGCACGGGCAGGCCCAGGCGCTCAAACAGCCGCCGGAACTGGCGCAGGGAGCTGGCGCTGATCTCGTTGCCATCGACCAGGTTGGCCAGGTTCAGGCGCGATTGCAGGTCGATGATGCGTCCGGACAAAAAAGCATCGGTGGTGTCGGTGCTGGCGTCTTCCTGCTGGGCGACGTTGCGCTCGGCCGCCAGGAAGGTGGACAGGCGCGCTTCCTGCAGGGGCACGGCCCAGGGTTCGGCCAGGTGGTCGGCGTCTCCAGCGCGGCCGTCTTCACGCAGCACCAGGCGCGACCAGTCGAGCGCCCCGACCAGAATCCAGGCCGCTTGCAGGCGGGCGCGCTCGGCGGTTTCGAGCTCGATGGCGCGCCATTGCTGCCAGAGCGCGCTGGCCGCGAAGGTGGCCACCAGCGTGACGGTGAGCATGGCTGCCAGCAGCGCCGCACCGCGCTGCCCGCGCCTCATGACTTGCCCCCTCCGAGCAGGGGGTTGACCCAGTCGCGCGTGAGCTGCCCGGCCAGCGCCTGGCCGGGTGGCAGCGTGATCTGCAGGCGCACGCCGTCGGGCAAGGGGGTTGCCGCCGGGCTGCCTGGCACGTTGACGCTGACGCCGGTGCTGGAGAGCGGGTTGGACCAGGCACCGCCCCGAAAGTAAAACAGCTGCCAGCTCTGCAGCGGCAGCAAGGCGACTTCATTGCGGCGTTCGGCCTCGCCGGGGCTGCGTGCCCACACCGCCGCCTGTTCCCAGGCCTGTTGCCATTCGGCCCGGGTGCGCAGCGGGGGCGACTGCCAGCGCAGCCACTGGTCCACGCCCTGCACGTCGCGCCGGGTCCAGGCCACCACCAGCGCGCCCTCGTCGGGCACGGCGCGGCTGCGCCGCGTCAGGCGCAGCACCTGGCCGTCCCAGTCGAGCGGGGTGGTTTGGGCCAGGGGCATCAGGGCATCGAGGTCGGCCCCCCACTGGCCCAGGGCGGCCTGCAGTACCAGCAGCTGGTCGGCGCGCTGGCGCGTCTGCTCCTGGGCGCGCGCCATGCCGTCCAGGCCCCGCCAGCTCAGCAGGGCCAGCAGCGCCATGACGGCCAGGGCCACCAGGAGTTCGATCAGCGTGAAGCCCCGGGTGCGCCGCATGTCAGAACTGCCCCACCACGGTGGACAGGCGCAGGATGGATTGCCCGCCATCGAAGACCTGGGCGTCCACGCGGCGGAAACTCGGGTTGGGCGTGGGGCGCACGATGACCGCCACGCTCAGTTGGCGGCCGGCCTGCTCGCAGGGCTGGGTGCTGTCCCCCACCCCCGGCATCTGGCGCGAGAGGCGGGCCTTGACCAGTTCGTTTTCGGCGCACAGCTGCGCCAGCAAGATCTCGGATTGCCGCAGCGCATTGCGGGTGAGCGCGCCGGTGGCCTGCATGCCGGCCATGAGCGCAATCGCCACAATGCCCAGCGCCACCAGCACTTCGACCAGGGTGAAGCCGTTTTGCGGGCGGGGGCTCATGGCAGGGGTTCCACGGCAAAGGGGCGCAGGCCGTCGGTGGCCACGCGCAGGCTGCGGTCGGGGTAGGCCTGGTGGGTCAGCAGCACCTGCTGGGGGCGGATCAGCGGCTCGGGCCCCAGCAGCAGGGCCGTGGGGCCGCGCACCGTGGTGCCTGGGTCCAGCCATTGCCGGGGCAGGGTGTTGGGGGGCAGGCCCTCGAAGTGGAAGCCGCGCAGGTCGGCCTGCCAGCGCACCGGAACTCCGCTGGCCCGGGACTGGGCACGGCCGGCTTCGAGCAGCACCGCCAGCCGGGCGGCTTCGCGCTCCAGCAGGGTCTGGCCGTTGTCGCGCAGGGCCAGGGTGACCCCGGCCGTGGACAGCGCCATGATGCTCACCACCACCAGCAGTTCGAGCAGGGTGAAGCCGCGGTGGCGCTGGCGCGGCGCCGCGCTCATGGAGCGCCGGGGGCGGACGCCAAAAGAGGGTTCATTGCCAGCTGCCGATGTCGGCATTCTTGCCTTCGCCACCGGATTGGCCGTCGCCGCCAAACGACATCACATCGATTTCGCCCTTGATGCCAGGGTTGAGGTACTGGTAGGGGCGGCCCCAGGGGTCGTTGGGCAGTTTTTCGAGGTAAGGCTTCCAGTTGCCGGGAACCGGGCCGCTGGTGGGCTTGGCAATCAGGGCCTTGAGGCCTTGTTCGGCCGTGGGGTAGCGCTGGTTGTCCAGGCGGTACAGCTTGAGCGCCTGCATGACGTTGGTGATGTCGGTGCGCGCCGCCGTGCTGCGCGCGTCATCGGCGCGGTCCAGCACATTGGGCACGATCAGCGCCGCCAGCACACCAATGATGACCAGCACCACCATCAGTTCGATGAGGGTGAAGCCCCGCACCAGGTGGCGGCGGGCGGTGCGCAGAAAGGGGGTGGGGGTGTGGGAGGTCACGGCAGGCGGTCTCGGAAGGAAAGGGCAAACGCGTGAATCATAATCTGCGCATGTTGAGCAATTCACACCACAAATGGGGCGTCCGCCTAGGGACTTTCGGGGTCTGGGCCTTGGCCGCTGCCAGCGTGGCGTATTGGGGGCTGCGCGGGATGGCGCCCCCCGCAGGCCTGGCGGTGCCGGCGGCGGCCACCCTCCCGGCGGCGCCCGACGCCCAGGCCCTGGCGCGTTTGCTGGGCGTGAGCGCTCCGGGGCCCGCGGCTGCGCCGGCCCAGGCCAGCCGTCTGGCTTTGGTGGGGGTGCTGGCCGGTCGCCACAGCGGTGGCGGGGCCGCCCTGATCGCCGTGGGCGGTCAGCCGGCCAAGCCTTTCCGGGTGGGCGCGACGGTCGAGGCCGGGCTGGTGCTCCAGGCGCTGGGACCGCGCCAGGCGCGCCTGGGGGCGTCGGTCGATGGCGCCACCACGCTGACGCTCGACATGCCCGTCAAGAACTGATTTCCTTTCTTCCCTTTTTTTATCCCGCCGGCACTTTGCCGGCCTTGCCTGTCGTCGGCCGGTACGCCCTGCGCTTCGCCTTCGCGTTCACGCGGGAGGGGGCAAGGGGCGGAGGTCGATCGTTTCCCAGGCGCCGAAGGCCGGCGCGGGGACTGGCCATTGCTCGGCCCGGGGCAGGGCGTGGGGCCCTTGGGCTTGCAGCCAGGCCACGCAGCGGGCCACCCCCGCGTGGGTGATCCACACCCCATCGGCCTCGGTGTGCGCGGCGCGGGACCGGGCCTCGGCGAGCGCGCCGGCCACCCGGGCCAGCATCTCGGCCAGGCTCTCGCCCCCGCCCGGGCGGTGCGCGGCAAAGTCGGCCGTCCAGGCGTCGATGGCGCTGCGGCCCAGGGCGTCCCAGCGGCGGCCTTCCCAGTTGCCAAAGTCCATTTCGCGCAGCCGGGCGTCTGCATTCAGGGTCAAATCGGGTCGCAAGGCTTGCAGGTAAAGCGCCAGTAGCTCACATCTTTGTAGCGGAGAATGCGCCAAGTGAAGGCCTTGGGGCAGGGCCTGCGCCAGTTGCTGGGCCGCAGCCCGGGTGGCGGCGGGGTCGGCGGGGATGTCCTGCCGGCCATAGCACAGGCCTGCGGCGACCTGGGGTTGTGCATGCCGCACCAGCCACAGCCGCCGGACCGCTTGCGGGCTCACCGGTGCGCCAGGGCCAGCGCGGCCCCCAGGTAAAAGCCGATTTCGCTGACCTGCTGGGTCGCGCCCAGGCAGTCGCCGGTGAAACCCTGCAGCCGGCGCGCAAACCAGCGGGCCATCCAGGCCGCGCCCAGGCCGCTGAGGCCGATAGATGCTATTAAAAAGAGAGCTGACTGGGTTTGCCAGACAAGCCCTAGAGGCAGAAAACACCACAGGGCCGCCACCCCCAGGGCCGCCGTGCTGATCTGGTCGGCCAGGGGCTTGCTTTTGGACTGGGCCGTGTCGCCCACATGCGGCAGCCCGCGCACGATCCACAGGGGCCAGAAGCGGGACAGCACATGCCCGCCCACCAGTGCGGCCAGGGCGGCGCCCAGGTTTTCGGCGCCCAGCAGCGCCAGCAGGCTGACCTTGGCCAGCAAGGCCAGCACCAGCGCCATCGCGCCAAAGGCGCCCACGCGCGAGTCCTTCATGATGTCCAGGGCGCGCTCGCGCTCGTAACTGCCGCCCAGGCCGTCGGCCACGTCGGCCAGGCCGTCTTCATGGAAGCCGCCGGTCATCAGCACCGTGGCGATGGTGCAGAACACCGCCGCCACGGCCGCTGCCAGGGGCGTGGGCCCCAGCGCCTGGTGCAGGGCCGCATACACCCCTGCGGCCAGGGCGGCCGCCAGCCAGCCGATGCCCGGGAAATGCGCGGCACTGGCGCGCAGCATGGCCGGGCTGTAGCCCACCCAGTCGGCGAGCCGGCCCGTGACCGGGATGCGCGTGAAGAACTGCACGGCCAGCAGGTAGTGGCGCAGGGATTGCATGGTGGGGCCGTGGCGGGGGCGGAAGATGGGGCGGGCTTCAAGCCCCCTGTGGGGGGGCGAGGCCTGTCGGCTGGGCCGCGTTCATTGCGCTTTCATGGCGCATTCACTGGGCGCGCAGAAACAGGCGGTAGGCCGGGTTCTGCGTTTCTTCCACGCAGGGATAGCCCAGCGTGGCCAGGAAGGCGTCGAAGGCCGCGCCGTCTTCCGGCGGCACTTGCAGGCCGACCAGGATGCGGCCGTAGTCGGCGCCCTGGTTGCGGTAGTGGAACAGCGAGATGTTCCAGCTGGGCTGCATCAGGCTCAGGAACTTCAGCAGGGCGCCCGGACGCTCCGGGAATTCAAAGCGCAACAGGCGTTCGTCCTGCGACAGGGCCGAGTGGCCGCCCACCAGGTGGCGCAGGTGCTCCTTGGCCAGTTCGTCGTGGGTCAGGTCGAGGGCCTTGAAGCCGTGGTGGCTGAACTGGGCCGCAATCTTGGCCGATTCGCCCTTGCCCAGCGTGGTCAGGCCGACAAACACATGGGCCCGGGCGGCATCGCTGATGCGGTAGTTGAATTCGGTCACATTGCGGGGGCCTCCGGGCAGGCTGCCGATGGTCTCGCAAAAGCGCCGGAAGCTGCCGCGCTCCTCGGGAATGGTCACGGCAAACAGGCCTTCGCGCTCTTCGCCCACCTCGGCCCGCTCGGCCACGAAGCGCAGGCGGTCGAAGTTCATGTTGGCGCCGCACAGGATGGCGGCATAGGTCTCGCCATGGGTGTGGTGCGTGGCCACATACTGCTTGATGGCCGCCACGGCCAGCGCACCGGCCGGCTCGACGATGCTGCGCGTGTCGACAAACACATCCTTGATGGCCGCGCAGACGGCATCGGTGTCCACGGTCATGAACTCGTCCACCAGCGCGCTGGCGATGCGGAAGGTTTCTGCGCCGACCAGCTTGACGGCGGTGCCGTCGGAGAACAGGCCCACGTCGGGCAGCGTGATGCGCTCATGCGCCTGCACCGACTGGATCATGGCGTTCGAGTCGTTCATCTGCACGCCGATCACCTTGATCTCGGGGCGCAGGGCCTTGATGTAGTTGGCCACCCCGGAGATCAGCCCGCCGCCGCCAATCGCCACGAACACCGCGTGCAGCGGCCCGGGGTGCTGGCGCAGGATTTCCATGGCGATGGTGCCCTGGCCGGCGATCACATCGGGGTCGTCAAACGGGTGGACGGGGGTCAGGCCCTGTTCTTTTTCGAGGGCGGCCGCGTGCTGCTGCGCATCGGAGTAGCTTTCGCCAAACAGCACCACCTCGCCCCCCAGGTGCTTGACCGCATCGATCTTCAGCTGGGGCGTGGTGGTGGGCATGACGATCACCGCCCGCACCCCGAGTTTGTGCGCACCCAGGGCCACGCCTTGGGCGTGGTTGCCGGCCGAGGCGCAGATCACACCCCGCTGCAACTGCTCAGGGGGCAGGTGGACCAGTTTGTTGTAGGCGCCGCGCAGCTTGAAGCTGAACACCGGCTGCTGGTCTTCGCGCTTGAACAGCACCGTGTTGTGCAGCCGCCGGCTCAGGGCTTTTGCCGGCTCCAGGGCGGACTCCGTGGCCACGTCGTACACGCGGGCGGTCAGGGTTTTCTTCAGGTAATCCAGGGGGGTCAATGGCGGGTTCATGGAAAAGCAGGAAAAGCGATGCCACAGGTGGGCGGGGCAGGCCTTGCATCATAGGTCCAAGACCCCGTGCCCTCCGAGGGGCTCTGCCGCACAGGCGCCGAGGCGGCAAGGCAAAAAAAAGCCCCAGGCCGTGAGGCTTGGGGCTGAATCCATCCTTTGAGGAGATGGAGGAGACAATCCACGCAATGTCCAGAACCGGTGGGTCGAGGGCATCGCATGGCGCAATCATAATTCAAATAATGCCGCAGTGCAGCAAAAAATACGGGTTAACCCGTGTTGCGGCATGGTGTGGTGTAAAAACGTCACTTTTGAAGCAAGGAAACTTACGATGGAATGCACAGTCAGCTGGACGGGAAATGCCGGCACCCGATCGGCCATGGGGTTTGTCGCGGAAACAGGCAGTGGCCATGTGCTGGTCATGGACGGCGCTCCCGATCCCGCCCGCCCCGAGAACGGCGGCGCCAACCTGGCCCCGCGCCCCATGGAGACCGTGCTCGCCGGCACGGGGGGCTGCACGGCCTACGACGTGGTGCTGATCTTGAAGCGCGGGCGCCACGATGTGCGCGGGTGCAGCGTCAAGCTGACCACCGAGCGCGCCGAGACCGACCCCAAGGTGTTCACCAGGATCCACATGCATTTCACGGTCACCGGCAAGGCCATTCCTGCCACGGCGGTCGAGCGGGCCATCGCCATGAGCCACGATAAATACTGCTCGGCCAGCATCATGCTGGGCAAAACCGCAGAGATCACCACCGGTTTCGAGGTGATCGAGGCCTGAAGATCTGGCGGCAGAGTCCCGCCCGGGGCTGCCTGCCGGGGCTTGGCGCGCAGTCGCCGCCCGCGCTGCGGAACGGCCGGGGGCGCTCAGATGTAATGGGCGGTGGTGGTCATGACCTTGGCCGCCAGCCGCATCAGCGCCCGGGCCGGTGCGGGCAGCTCGATGGCGCCAGCCTGCTGGGCCTGCAGGGCATGCCGCTCTTCATCTTCCTTCATGCGCGCCACCACGGCCCGCGAGGCCTGATCGGCCTCGGGCAGCCGCTCCAGATGGCTTTGCAGGTGCTCGGCGACCTGGTTTTCGGTTTCTGCCACGAAGCCCAGGTTGACCGGGTCGCCCAGTCTGGCCGCGACCAGGCCCAGGGTGAATGCCCCGGCAAACCACAGGGGGTTGAGCAGGCTGGGGCGTGCGTCCAGGGCCCGCAGGCGGTCGTGCGTCCACGCCAGGTGGTCGTTTTCTTCACGGGCGGCTTCGAGCAGCTGGAGCCGCAGTTGCGGGTCGTGCGTCATGGCCGCCTGTGCGGTGTAGAGCGCCTGGGCACAGACCTCTCCGACATGGTTCACACGCATCAAGGCGCCTGCCAGCTGCTTTTGCGCGGGGTCGAGTTCGGCTTCCGCGTGCGCGGCGGCCGGTGAGGGCTCGCAGGCATGGGGGGGGGCAAACAGCGTACGCAGAACGTGGTCTGCTGCATTCAAGAACATGTCCATGGTGGGTCGGGTGTGGTGAGGGCGTTGGCCGGGGCGCGCGGTCCTGGGGCGGGATCATCGAGCGGGTGCGGCAGGGGAAGGCCGTGCTCCCGAGATTGTGCCCTGTCGTCGGTGAGTGTTGCAACACTGCAACGAATTTCCGGTTTCCAGGCCAATCTAGGGGAATTCCTTTGCGAAACCGTCCCGCGTCTGGTGCAATAGGCACAACTTCCCCACCAGGAGGTTGGCCCGGGGAACCGGCGGGACTGAGAGAGCGGTGCAGCACCCAGGTCCCTTCGTACCGGCGCCCTATGTTTAACCTTGGAGTAACTCGCAATGAAAAAATCCCTGATTGCCCTGGCTGTGCTGGCTGCTTCCGGCGCTGCAATGGCCCAATCTTCCGTGACCCTGTTCGGTATCGTTGACGCTGCTTACCAGCGCGTTGATGGCGACGGCAATGGCAACATCAACCGTCTGGTTTCCGGTTCCAACGCTACGAGCCGTCTGGGCTTCCGCGGCGTGGAAGACCTCGGTGGCGGCCTGAAGGCCAGCTTCCACCTGGAAGGTGCCCTGGCTGTGGACGACGGCACGTCGACCGGCTTCAACTTCCAACGCCGTTCCACCGTGAGCGTGCACGGCAACTTCGGTGAAGTCCGCCTGGGCCGTGACTACACCCCCCTGTTCAACAACCTGGTTGCATACGACGTGTTCGGCACCGTGGGCGTGGGCAACTCCAACAACCTGAACCTGACCAAGGGCGTGTTCGGTGTGGTGTCCGCTACCGGCATCCGCACTTCCAACGCTATCAGCTACCTGCTGCCTAGCAACCTGGGCGGCTTCTACGGTCAAGCCACTTACGCTTTCGGCGAGCAAGCTTCCAACGTGGCAGCTCCTGCCCACAAGAACGACGGCAACCTGTTCGGTCTGCGCGCTGGCTACGCCAACGGCCCTCTGAACGTGTCCTTCGCCTATGGCGACGTCAAGCTGAAGGCTGCTGGCGACTACACCACCTACAACCTGGGCGCCAGCTACGACCTGAACGTGGTCAAGCTGTTCGCGAACTACGGTCGTGAAGAACTGGGCACCATCGCTACCCGCGGCAAGGCCAAGAACGATTCCTACATCCTGGGTCTGACCGCTCCTGTCGGTCCTGGCACCATCAAGGCCAGCTACGTGCACGTGAACCAGAACAACATCGCTGGCAACAACGATGCTGGCCTGCTGGCTGTGGGTTATGTGTATGACCTGAGCAAGCGCACTGCTGTGTACGGTACCTACGCTCGTGTGGACAACAAGAGCGGCAGCACCCTGTACAACAACGGCCGTGCAACGACCGAAGCCGGTGGCAACACCAACGGTCTGGAAGTTGGCGTTCGCCACAGCTTCTAATATTGCAAACTGGTCTGAGGCCAGTTTCAATATCACGCTTTAAAAGCCGCCTTCGGGCGGCTTTTTCGTGGGCGTTTGCCACGGTTTCCGCCGTAAAACCCCTGTCCTGCTGCGTGCAACCCGGTCACTGACTTATCCTTGTGGCCTGAATCGGAATGCGGGCTAGGGCCCCCGTCCGGTTTTCCTGTCTCGGCAGGGTGCGGAGCGCTGTCTTCGGCCTGTACGAGTGTCCGCGTTGTCGAACTTTTCTGTGGTGTTCCGATGCTCGCCTTCATCCTGCGCCGCCTGATTCAGGCCGTGCTCGTCATGGTCACGGTGGCCTTCCTGGCGTTCATGCTGTTCCAGTATGTCGGCGACCCCGTGGTGTTCTTGCTGGGGCAGGACGCCACGCCCGCGCAGATCCTGGCCATGCGCGCCGAGCTGGGCCTGGACCGGCCCTTCTTCGTGCAGTTCGGGCATTTCCTGGGCAACGCGGTGCAAGGCGAGTTCGGGGTGAGCCTGCGCCAGGGCGTGCAGGTGTCGCGCCTGATCGCCGAGCGTTTTCCTGCCACGCTGGAACTGGCGCTGGTGGCCGCTGTGCTCGCCCTGGCCCTGGGCGTGCCGATGGGGGTGTATGCCGCTTTGCGCCAGGGGCGCTTCCTGAGCCAGCTGTTCATGATCCTGTCGCTGCTGGGCGTGTCGCTGCCCACCTTTCTGATTGGCATCCTGTTGATCCTGGTGTTTTCAGTCACCTTGGGTTGGTTTCCGAGCTTCGGGCGCGGGGAGGTGGTGCAGATCGGTGCTTGGTCTTCCGGGCTGCTGACCCTCAAGGGCTGGCACCACATCGCCTTGCCTGCAGTCACGCTGGCTGTTTTCCAGTTGACCCTGATCCTGCGGCTGGTGCGTGCCGAAATGCTGGAAGTCCTGCGCACCGACTACATCAAGTTCGCCCGCGCCCGGGGCCTATCGAGTCGCACCATCCACTTTGGCCATGCGCTCAAGAACACCCTGGTGCCGGTGCTGACCATCACCGGCCTGCAACTCGGTGGCTTGATCGCCTTTGCCATCATCACCGAGACGGTGTTCCAGTGGCCCGGCATGGGCCTGCTGTTCATCCAGGCGGTGACCTTTGCCGATATTCCCGTGATGGCTGCCTACCTGTGCCTGATCGCCCTGATTTTCGTGGTGATCAACCTGGGGGTGGATTTGCTGTACTTTGCGGTCGATCCCCGCCTGCGCGTGGACAAGGCGGGGGGGCATTGATGGCCCTGTCCCGTTGGCAGGCCGGCGGCCCGGCCTTTGTCCCTACCGCGCAGTTCCGCCCCGCGCTGACGGGCCTGCGCCAGGCTCCGACACCAAGAGATCCATTCAAAATGCTTCCAGGCCAATACCATCAAGCGCTACCAGCTATTAATTTGGTAGCTAAAAAGCCCTGCGCCCTGGGCGTTCACTCCCCCGGAAAGGGGTTCGCAGGGAACCCTGCAGGGGCCCGTCCATGAAGCAGACCCTCGCCCGCTGGCTCGACAGCGATCTGGCCTACAGCTTTCGCCACTCGCCTCTGGCGATGCTGGCCGCCGCCATCGCGCTGGTCTGCGGCCTGTGCGCCCTGTTGGCCGGCTGGGTGGCGCCGCACAACCCCTTCGACCTCGCCACGCTCGAACTGGGCGATGCCCGTCTGCCGCCGGCCTGGAGCGCCGAGGGCTCGCGCAAATACCTGCTGGGCACCGATGACCAGGGGCGCGACATCCTGTCGGCGCTGATGTACGGGGCGCGGATTTCGCTGGTCGTGGGGCTGGCCTCGGTACTGCTCTCGGTGGGCGTGGGCGTGGCGCTGGGGCTGCTGGCGGGTTTTCGGGGCGGGTGGGTCGACAGCCTGCTGATGCGCCTGTGCGATGTGATGCTGTCGTTTCCGGCCATTCTGGTGGCACTCCTGATGGCGGGCGTGGGCCGGGCGCTGTTCCCGAACGCCCAGGAGTCGCTGGCTTTTGGCGTGCTCATCGTCTCGATTTCGCTGACAGGCTGGGTGCAGTACGCGCGCACGGTGCGCGGCAGCACCCTGGTCGAGCGCCACAAGGAATATGTGCAGGCCGCCCGCGTCACGGGCGTGGCGCCGCTGCGCATCATGCGCCGCCATGTGCTGCCCAATGTGATGGGCCCGGTGCTGGTGCTGGCCACCATCCAGGTGGCCACGGCCATCATCACCGAGGCCACGCTGTCCTTTCTGGGCGTGGGGGCGCCGCCCACCTCGCCGTCGCTGGGCACCCTGATCCGCATCGGCAACGACTACCTGTTCTCCGGCGAATGGTGGATCACGGTGTTTCCGGGCCTGATGCTGGTGCTGATCGCGCTCTCGGTGAACCTGCTGGGCGACTGGCTGCGCGATGCGCTGAACCCGCGCCTGCGCTGAGGAGAACACCGCATGACCCCTTTGCTGGAAGTC
This sequence comes from Burkholderiaceae bacterium, assembly GCA_028685665.1. Classification (GTDB taxonomy): domain Bacteria; phylum Pseudomonadota; class Gammaproteobacteria; order Burkholderiales; family Burkholderiaceae_C; genus JAQUDN01. The sequence continues at coordinate 24,926 of JAQUDN010000023.1, forward strand.
CAGAATCTCGTGGTCGAGTTCCCCGGGCGCCGCGGCACCCTGCGCGCGCTGGACGGTGTTTCGCTGTCGATTGCCCCGGGCGAAATCCTGGGCGTGGTGGGCGAGTCGGGGGCGGGCAAGTCGCTGACCGGCGCGGCCATCATCGGCCTGCTGGAGCCGCCGGGGCGCATTGCTGCCGGGCAGATCCTGCTCGAAGGCCAGCGCATCGACCACCTCGGACACGATGCCATGCGCCCTGTCCGCGGGCGGCGCATCGGCGCCATTTTCCAGGACCCGCTGACCTCGCTGAACCCGCTCTACACCGTGGGCCAGCAGCTCGTCGAAACCATTCTGGCCCACCTGCCCGTGGGCCCTGCCGAGGCGCGCCAGCGGGCGATTGCCCTGTTGCAGGACACCGGCATTCCAGCGGCCGAGCAGCGGGTGGACCATTACCCTCACCAGTTTTCCGGGGGGATGCGCCAGCGGGTGGTGATTGCCCTGGCCCTGGCGGCCGAGCCCCAGCTGATCGTGGCCGACGAGCCCACCACGGCGCTCGATGTGTCGATCCAGGCGCAGATCATCACCTTGCTCAAGACCCTGTGCCGCCAGCGCGGTGCGGCGGTCCTGCTCATCACCCACGACATGGGCGTCATCGCCGAGACCTGTGACCGCGTGGCCGTGCTGTATGCCGGGCGGGTGGTCGAGATCGGGCCGGTCCAGGAGCTCATCCACCACCCCGCCCACCCCTACACCGCCGGCCTCATGGCCTCGATCCCCGACATGGAACAAGACCGCGAACGCCTGAACCAGATCGATGGCGCCATGCCGCGCCTGAATGCCATTCCCCCCGGCTGCGCCTTCCACCCGCGCTGCCCGAGCGCCTTCGGCCGCTGCACCCAGGAGCGCCCCGAATTGCTCCCGGTGGGCGCCACCCAGGCCGCCTGCTGGCTGCATGCCGCCGAGGGGCACGCATGAGCCCCGTGGCGCCCCAGCCCCCGCTGGTCCAGGCCCACGATCTGGCCAAGACCTTCGACGTGTCGGCGCCCTGGCTCAACCGGGTGCTGGAGCGCAAGCCGCGCAGCCTGCTGCACGCTGTCGACGGCGTGGGCTTTTCGATCGAAAAAGGCCAGACGCTGGCCCTGGTGGGTGAGTCCGGCTGTGGCAAGAGCACCGTGGCCCGCTTGCTGGTCGGCCTGTACCCGCCCACCCGCGGGGGCTTGATTTTTGATGGCCAGGATGCCCATGCCGCCTTCCAGGGCCCGGACGCACGCGCCATGCGCCGCCGCATCCAGATGAT
>JAQUDN010000024.1 GCA_028685665.1 Burkholderiaceae bacterium
CCACGTCCATCCAAGCACCGCTACCGATCTTGTACTGCCACTTGCCGCCCTCCGCCGGGCCGTTGTTGGCCGTGGCATAGATGGCCACACCCATGCCCCCCGAGTTGTCCACATCGGTGACCACGCTCTTGGTGTTGTCGGTGGGGTTGGTGCCATCCACTGCGCGTACCAGCGTGCTGATCAGGTTGCCGGTGTTGTTGGCATCGCTGGTGGCATCTTCATTGATGGTGGTCAGCACCGGGGCGCTGTCGGTGCCGTTTTGCAGCACTGGTGCGTCGTTGGCGCCGGTGAGCGTGATCGTCAACACGCCGATGTCCGACTTCGAGGTGCCGTCGGTGACGGTGTAGTTGAAAGCGTCGGTGACCTGAATGCCCGCCTGGAGCGCCTGCACATTGGCCGCCGTTTGGTTGACGGCGTAGGTGTAGGCGCCGGTGCTGGTAATGCTCAGCGTGCCGTAAGTGCCTGCCACTGAGTACGCGCCTGTGTCGAGCACAGCCGATTCGCCCAGGCCTTCAGTGCTGCCCGTGCGCAGCCCGGTAACGGTCTGGGTGTCGGAAGCGTTGGGGTCGGTATCGTTGGTCAGCACATTGCCCGTGGCGTTGCTGCCGCCGGTGCCGGGATCGCCACCGGCTTCGGTAGCCGCGCCGGTGTCGTCCACCGCCACGGGAGGCATGGCGCCCAATTCCACTGCGGAATTGGTGCTGGCTTGCACGGTCTCTGCGGTGCCTTCGTTGTCGGTGTAGGTCACCTTGACCGTCACAAACTTGCCACCGTCGTCACTGGTCAGCGTGTAGGAGCTGAACGTCGCTCCGCTGATGGAGGTGGTCAGCGCACCGGATGTAGCACCCCGGTACCACTGGTAGGTCGGGGTGACGCCGACGATGCCGTTGCCGTCGCTCAAAGACGCCACCAGCGTGGCGCCGGGCTGGGTGGTGCCATTGACCGTAACGCTTCCCGCAAGGTTGAGGGCGGGCACCGTCAACGCGGTCGAGACCGGGGCTTCGGCAAAACCACCGGCGTCGTTGTAGAGCGCCTGCACCCGCAGCTGCTGCTTGGATTCAGCCTGGGTGATGGTGAAGGTGCCAGCCTGTGCACGGGTGCCGCCAACGTCGGTCCAGGTGCTTCCGCTGTCGCTCGATGTTTGCCACTGGTATTTCACATTGGCCAGCGTGTACCCATCCCCATCGGTCGGGGCATTGGCGGTCAGGGTAGCGCCCAGGGTGGTACTGCCACTGATGGTGACCGCACCCAGCGTATTGGCCGCCGCTGCGCCGTTGGTGGCGTCGGTCAGGTTGAGCGTGAAGGTGGTTTCGCCCTTCGCACTCGATGCGTCCGTGCCGATGACCTTGAGGTTCAGGTAGGGGATGCCTGCCGGCGGGTTGCCGCTGAAGGTGTGGGTGCCGGCATCGAAGTTCAGCCAGCCCGGCAAGGCGCTGCCATCGGCCAGCGTGGCGCTGTACGTGATGGCCTCGGCTTCGGCATCGGTGAACAGGTTGTTGTCTGTGCCATCGACATCCAGTTCCCACAAGGCATCGCTGGCATGGGTGACATCGGACAGCTTAGTAGCCACTGGCGCATCGTTGACTGGCGTCACCGCGATGCTGGTGGTGCCGGTGTTGCTGGGGTTGGTGCCGTCGTTCACCTGCCACGACAAGGTGCGGCTGGTGCCGGGGTTGTCGCTGGTGGAATAGAAGGTGACGGCCTTGAGCGCAGCTTCCCATTGGGCCAGGGTGGCGGAGCTGCTCGCTGAGGCTAGCGTGAGCTGGCCATCGGTCGCGTTGTATGTTGCGAGGATGTTGCCGTAAGTGGAGCTGAGGTTCGAGCTGTCGGGGTTAGCGAACGCCAGCAGGTCGCCCGTGACCTTGCCTGCGCTAATGGTCACCGTGGCGCTGGCCAGGGTGGTGCTGCCTGTGTCGGTGATCTTTAAACCCACATTCAGGTTCGTTGCCGACGCATTTTCAGTGTAGGGAGTGACACCCGTTATAGCGATGGTGGGTTCCGAGGCAGTGGGTGTTATGGCATCAGGAGTGGTTACCGGCGCTCCTGTGACCGACGTCGGCTGATCGAGCGTGACCGTGAAGGTGTCGCTGGCGCTGAGGCTGCCATCGGTTTTAGGATCACCATCCCATGCCGTGACCTTGAAATACTTGCCAACAAGGGATGCCGTGAGCGTGGGTGTGCCGCTGAGGGTGAGTGAGGCTTCGTTGAAGGTCAGCCAGTTGGAGAGCAAGTTGGTATCGCCGCTTGTTGTGCTGCCGATGGTGTCAAGCACCGTGCCCGTGCCGTCAGCATTCGAAACGATCTCAACGGTGTAGGTCAGGTTTGTGCCTTCAGCATCGGTAAAGCTGTTGGCCGGGATCTGGTAGCTCCAGAGGGCGGTGCCGTTGCCGTTGAAGGTGGTGTCGGCAAGGGCGGCGGCCACCAGCGGGGTGTCGTTGGTGCCGGTGTAGGTGATGGTCAGCGCCTGGCGGGCGGTGGCGCTAGCCGAGTCGGTGATGCTGAAGTCAAAAACGTCGGTGGCGTTTTGATCTTGCTTCAGCGCGTTGATGGCGGTGAAGTTGCTGGGGGCGTAGGTCCAGACCTTGGTGGCGGTGTCCAGCGTCAAGGTGCCGTAGAAACCGGTTTTGGTGACGGTGGTGGTTCCGGTGCCGCCACGGATACCGTAGGTGACGTTGGTGCCGTCTTCCACATCGCTTGCGGCCAGGGTGCCCGTGAGGGCGCCCGTCGCGGTGTTGACGCTGCTGTCCAGTGCGGCGGTTTCAGTCAGGCTGGCGGCCCCTGCGATGCTGGTGAAGGTAGGCAGGTCATTGACCGCCGCCACGCTGGTGGTGAGGCTCACCGCATTGGTGGACGCAGCAGAACTGGCGGTGTTCACCGTGGTATCGAACGTGACCTTGGTGCTGCCGTTGGTAAAGCTCGCCTGGGTGTTGTCCAGCAGTTTGACCGACAGATCACCGGGCGTGCCGTTCCAGTGGAGGGCTGGCGCAAAGCGCAGCTGGGTGGTGCTGGACAGGGCAAGGCCGCTGCTGGTGCTGACGGTGCCGATGTCGTACCAGTTGGCGCCGCTGTCCGTGCTGTACTGCCATGTGCCTTGGGCGGCGGTCGCGGCATCGCCCACGACCACCATGCCGCGCATGCTGTCGCCGCTGTCCACGTCGGTGAAGCGGGGGGCAAACAGGCTGTTGACGCTGGAGCCGGCGTTGGTGGCGCTGCTCTGGTCTTCGCGGATGCCGGGCAGGGTGACGGCGGTCGTGATCGAGGCGATGACCGGCGCATCGTTCACTGGCGAGATGATGACCTGCACCGCCGAGCCCAAGGCCAGGTAGCTGCCCATGGCGTTGTCTTTGTAGCTGACCGCGATGGTGGCCCCGGGCGTGCCGTTGTCGTTGAGCGCGCCGGTGTATGCAATGTGGGTGGTCGTGTCCAGGTAGGTGGTCACAGCCAACGGTGTGCCCGTCAAGGTCAGGGTGGTCGTGCCACTGCCGTTGACGGTGATCCCTGTGGCTGCTGCGGCGGTCAGTTTTCCTTCGCTGGCGGCCAGTTTGATCGTGACGGTGTTGGCCGGATCCTCGTCGCTGATGCCGATGGCAGACAAGTCCACATTGACGGTTTCATCTTCATTCACCGCGATGCTGGCCGGCAAGGCGCCGGTGGTGGTGGGCACATCGTTCGCGTTGGTGACGTTGACCGTGAGCGCCTGGGTGTCGAAGAGGCCCGCGCTGTCAGTCACCTTGACGGTGACCAGGTAGCTGTTGTTGCCGTCGCTATCGGTGGGTGCTTCGTAGTTGGGGCTGGCCTGGAAGTTCAGCGCGCCGGTGCTGCTGTTGATGGCGAACTTCGCCTTGTCGGCCCCATCGATGATGCTGAAGGTTTTGGTGTCGCCGCTGTCGGCATCGGTGGCGGCGACGGCGGTCACCGCTGCCGTGCCGTTTTCAGCGTAGCTAAGGGTGGCAGTGTCACCGCCGCCATTGCTGATGATGACCGGGGTGGCCTGCACCGTGAGAGTGCTGCTGGAGGTGGCTGCGGCCTCGATGGGCGTACCGATTCCGCCGTACTCAATAACGAAGCCAGTGACGGTGTAATCGCCACCGCCGCCAGTGTTGCTCAGGTCATTCCACTTTCCGGCTTGCAGACTTCCGACATTTTTGCTGATGAGTTGGGCGTAATCTTCAGCTCCGCCGCCGTCGTTGGGTTCGCCTGCTTGCCAGCTGTAGTAGGGAGACGTGTTGTAAACGGGGTTATTGCCATCACTGGGCTCGATCATGATGACGGTGCCTGCTTCTGGCCCGGTTACCCACTTCCAAGTGCCTTCCTTTTCTGCATCGCTGGCCCCAATCCAGGCGTTACCGCCCACTTTACCGACGATGAATTGGTTTTCCTGATCCGAGGTAATCGTGGCGAGGTAGCCCTGCAACCCGTTGAATGTCGTGGTGGGGTGATCCGCGTAACCGTCGGCGCCTGTCCAAGTCCTATCCGTTAAGTTGTTGGCGGTGTAGTCGATGTATTGGTAATAGTGCTGGTTGACCGGGTTGTAAGCTGTCCCACCCAGCACCGCGCTGATCTTGAGTGTGGGGCTGGCATCGGCGTTGGTGTTGTAGGCCTGCAGCGACTTCAGGGCATTGTTGACCTGCGTCAGCGAGCCTTCAAAAGCAATGCTGGTGGCCGAGCCGTTGTACAGGTCGCCATAGCCGGTGGCGGCCACGACGCCCGTACCGGTATTGCTGAGCTTGATGTTGCCGCTACCGAGCTCCACCACGATCCGCACGGTGCCCGTGAAGCCGGCAACCGGCGCAGAGCTGTAAACATTGCTCCAGGTGTTGACCTGGATGTTGGAAACGTTGGGGTTTGCGATGGAGGTGGCCATGGGGCGCGTCCTTTGGGAAGGTGATACCGTGGAATGGCGCTCAAAGCGCCGATCGGCAAAACTTTATCGATTGCCTTTTTCTGAACCCAAAGAAACCCAAATCCTGGAAATGCCCGTGTTTTTTGCGCTACTCGATCGCCCCTGGCTGCGTTGGTTTGCCCTTGTGGGGGTGTTGCTTTGGGGTTGCCTGGCCGGGGCAGGGCCAGCCCAGGCGCAGGACCACATCACCGAGCGTGCCTGGCTGGAAGACCCCACGGGGCAGCTCACCTTGGCCGAGGTGCGGCAGCGCGCCACGCAGCCCTTCCAGGAGACCCTGAACCGGGGCTTCGGCACGGCGGTGCTGTGGCTGCGGCTGCGCATCGACCCCAGCCCTGACCGCTTGGCGCCCGCCCCGCCCGAAGGGCTGGTGCTGCGCATTCGCCCCGTGTACCTGGACGAGGTGGTGGTGTTTGACCCGCTGGTGCCTGGGGGGCAGGCCGGCGTGGTGGGTGACCGCCATCACCCTCGGCAAGACGTGCTGCAGGGGGCCGATTTTTTGTTGCCCATTGCCCGAGGCGATGCCCCACGGGACCTCTGGCTGCGGCTGCAGTCCACCAGCACGCGCCAGATCCATGTGGCGGCGCTGCCCCTGGACGTCCTGGCGCCCGTGACGCTGCGGTGGAACCTCCTCACCAGCCTCTACATCGGTGCGGTCATGGTGTTGCTGCTCTGGGGCACCGTCAACCTGGTGTTGCGCCGTGATGCGGTGATGGGCTCTTTTGCGTTGATGAATCTGAGCGCCGGGCTGTTCGGGCTCACGTCCCTGGGCTTTCTGCGGGTGTTTTGGCCACTGGCCTGGAGCGCCGAGGCCCTGAACCTGCTGGGCAGCCTGTCTTCGGTGCTGGTGGTGGGCGGGGGCGTGCTGTTTCACGTCCGCTTTTTGCGGGAGTTCCGGCCTGCCGTCTGGGCCATGGGCCTGCTGTACGCCATGCTGGCCCTGGTCCTGGTCAACCTGGCGCTGCTGGCCTGGGGCCGGGTCAGCTGGGCCTTGCAGAGCAACATGGTGACCATCTTGCTCGCGCCCCCCATCTGTCTGGTGTGCGCCATCACGGGCAGGGTCTGGGCGATGGCGCCGGACGGCACCACGGAGCCAGCGTTGACACGGCGGGTGCTGGTGGCGTTTTACCTGGGGTTTCTCACCATCTTTGCGCTGTCTGCCACCACCGGGCTGGGCTGGCTGCCGGCCACCGAGTGGACGATTTACGTCAGCCAGCTGCACACCCTGGTCAGCAGCGTGCTGCTGATGCTGATGCTGCAATACCGTGCGTTCCTCCTGAGCCAGAAGCGCCAGCAAGCCCAGCTGGCGCTGGAGAAATCGACCCTGCAGGTGGCCCACGAGCGCCTGATGCGCACGGAGCAGGAAAAGCTCCTGGCCATGCTGGCCCACGAAATCAAAACCCCGCTGGCCACCATGCAGCTGCGGCTGGATGCCCAGGCCAAGGGAGGGAGCGCGATCCGCCAGGCCATGCGGGACATGAACGGGGTGATTGACCGCTGCCTGCAGACCCTGCAATTCGGGGACGGGCAGTTGGCTCCTCAGCTGCAACGGCTGGATCTGGTCGAGGCCGTGCGGGCCGCCGTGTCGGCGTGTTCGCAGCCCGAGCGGGTGCAGGTGCATTTGCCGGCCTCGCTGCCCATGCAGACCGATCCCCAGGTGCTGTTCATTATCCTGAGCAACCTGCTGGAGAACGCCTGCAAGTACTCGGAACCCGGGACGCCCATCGAACTGCACGGTTCGGTGCTCGATGCGGAGCCGGCGCAGCCTGTGGTGCGGCTGGAGCTGTACAACCGGCCGGGCAAGGCGGGCTGGCCGGACCCCGACCATGTGTTTGACAAGTATTACCGTGGCCCCAAGGCGCAGCGGCAGTCTGGCACCGGCCTGGGCCTGTACCTGGTCAAAAGTCTGGCGCAGACCTTGGGGGGGCGTATCGCCTACCAACCTGACGACCAGGGGGTGCGGTTTGTGTTGACCTTGCCTCTGAACCCAAGAGCATGAGCGCCATGGGGCTTGCTTTGGCTTCCTTTGGGTTTCGGTGTTCCCGTTCACTACCATTCAGCGCATGAACCGTCCTCCCTCGCTGCACATCCTGATCGTTGAAGACAACGATGGCTTGCGTGAAGCCACCATGGATTTTTTGACCGAACACGGCCACCACACCACGGGGGTTGCCAGCGCCGAAGAGGTGGACGACATCGCCTTGCGCGATGTGCCGGACCTGTATCTGGTGGATGTCAATTTGCCCGGAGAAAACGGCTTTGCGCTGACGCAGCGCCTTCGCCAGAGCCAGCCCTTGGCCGGGATCGTGTTGATGACCGCCCGCGGGCAACTGCACGATCGCCTGGATGGCTACCAGCACGGTGCGGACAACTACCTCATCAAGCCGGTGGAACCCGCGGAGTTGTTGGCGTGCGTCCATAGCCTGGCCTTCCGCTTGAAATCAACCCGCCAGCCCCTCACCGGGGGCCTGGTGCTCCACAGCGGTGCCCTGCGGTTGTCAGGCCCCATGGGCGAAGCAACCTTGACCCATGGCGAGAGCCTCATGCTGGCCGCGTTGTGCCGTGCCGCGGGCCATAAGCTGGAGCGCTGGCAAGCCATGCAACTGGTGGACAGCAAAGACAAGGGCCTGTCGCCGGCCAATATGGAAATGCGCATCAGCGCCTTGCGCAAGAAACTGGACCAGTGCGGCGCCCCGGACAACCCCATCCTGACCCTGCGCGGGTTTGGCTACGCCCTCGCGTGCCCGGTGGAGGTGCGCTGACAGGGTTTTTGCCCTCCAGCCCAACAAACACCAGCGGTAGCAGCTATCAAAAAAAGAGCGCCCCTCGGGGCGCTCTTGGCAGTGCACTACCGAATTGGCCTCACACCAAGTCAATCGACAGGCCTCACGCCTCGACATTGCGGATATGCGTTGCAGCCCCAGAACACATTGCCTGCGTTCGCGCCCTGCTTGGCCACGCGCTTGACCATCGCGCTGCCACAACGCGGACAGACCGGTTCAGTCGCAGCTGCAGGCAATGTGACCGGCTTGCTCGCGGCGCTACTGCGGGCTTTGGATAACTGCACTGTGTCGATCATCGTCTTCAGCGCCGGTCCGTCCATCAGTTCGATATTGCGCCCTTGGACAAAGGAGCGCGCCTCGGCGGTGAAAACACCGGAGGTGACTACAAAACCCCCAGCCGCCCCCTGAGCGGCCATCACGCCATAAAGCTCACGCACGACGCTGACGGACACCTTGTACGCTTTCCACTGTTTGCATTGGACCAAGAATGTCTCGCCGCCTTTGGTCAGCTGCAGATCAATTCCGCCGTCGGCACCGCCGCCGCCGGTTTCAGTGACGGTGTAGCCGCGCAGCCGGAAGGCCTCACCCACGAGGCGTTCGAAGTCGCGCCAGCCCATCGAACGCAGGGCCGAGCCATCAGCGCTGCCCGCCACCTCGGCGACCAGGCCCTGTCGTTGACGCCTACCGATGGCCGAGGCAGCGGCACCCACCAGCAGCATCAGCGGCACGAGGTACTGACCCCAGGTAGCGAGTGCCTTGATCAGTTGCCCCACGACCATCTGGCCTATCTGTCCTGGCGCAACGTTGCTGGCCACCTCTGCGACGGCGTAGCGGTGCAGGACCGCATAGGCCACGACCGCCATCACGACACCACCCCACCAAGGCAGCACAACGGCCAGGCTGAACAGGTCTTGTGCCAACCCGCCTTTGCTTCTTCTTGCCATACATTTCTCCCCGTGAATGAATTACTTCGTCCGCTACTTGACCCATCGTGTTGTGGCTAATGGTAAGCGAATGCAACATTCGACCTTCTCATGGGTAAGCGACGTCCGATTTCGACCCGAATGTGGGGATGGATCGGATGATCAGGCCATTTCATCCCCTGACGCCTTGGAATCGCCATCGAGAGCAATCTGCTTGAGCAGGCGATCAAAGTCGCTTTCAAACAAGTGGTCCTGCACGATCCTGTATTTCTCGAACTCAGTTTCGGCATGTGCCTTGGGGATGGCCGCTGTGACCTTGCCAGCGTCCTGCAAAACGCTTCGGTCGGTGACTGCGATGAAGCGGTTGAGGCGGGTTTCCCAGTCCTGCATGGTCATGGGGATCTTGCGTTGCGCCATCTCCTCGGCCACGTCCAGGTAGGCATTGACCAAGCGCGAGAGCTGCGCCATTTCGTACTCGGTCAGGTGGTCGCCAAGTGGTAGCTGATGGTCCGAACATCCACGTCGTACAGCTGGGCCAGCATTTTCTGGGTCAGCCAGACGTTTTCATCGGCGTACACCGCTTCCACGCCCCCTTGGCCGCTGGCGGCGACGAAGGTCAAGTATTCCGCCGCCGAGGAGCGGACGATGGAAACGTCGGCTTTCTTCGAGGCTTGCGGTGGCTTGCTGGATTTCATGGGGACTCCGATGAGATGGGTGTGCATTTTGGCACCCAGCCCAACAAACACCAGCGGTAGCAGCTATCAAAAAAAGAGCGCCCCTAGGGGCGCTCTTGGCATGTAGCGAGGCGAAAATTACTTCGCCACCACGCGCACCATTTCCAGGCACTTGTTCGAGTAGCCCCATTCGTTGTCGTACCAGCTGATGATCTTCACGAAGGTGCCATCGAGGGCGATGCCGGCTTCGGCGTCGAAGATCGAGGTGCGGGTGTCGCCGCGGAAGTCGGTGGCCACCACCTTGTCTTCGGTGTAGCCCAGCACGCCCTTCAGCGCGCCTTCGGACTGGGCCTTCATTTCGGCCTTGATTTCTTCGTAGGTGGCGGCGTTTTCCAGCTCGACGGTCAAATCAACCACCGACACATCCGAGGTGGGCACGCGGAAGGACATGCCGGTGAGCTTCTTGTTCAGCTCAGGAATCACCACGCCCACGGCCTTGGCGGCACCGGTGCTGCTGGGGATGATGTTTTCCAGAATGCCGCGGCCGCCGCGCCAGTCTTTGTTGGACGGACCGTCCACGGTCTTTTGCGTGGCGGTGGCGGCGTGCACGGTGGTCATCAGGCCGCGCTTGATGCCCCACTTGTCATTCAGCACCTTGGCCACGGGGGCCAGGCAGTTGGTGGTGCACGAGGCGTTGGAGATGATGGCCTGGCCGGCGTAGGTCTTGTCGTTCACGCCGAAGACGAACATCGGGGTGTCGTCCTTGGAGGGGGCCGACAGGATGACCTTCTTGGCGCCTGCGTCCAGGTGCTTCTGGGCGGTGGCCTTGTCCAGGAACAGGCCGGTGGATTCGATGACCACGTCGGCGCCGACGTCGTTCCACTTCAGGTTGGCGGGGTCACGCTCTTGCGTCAGGCGGATCTTCTTGCCGTTGACGACCAGGGTGTTGCCCTCCACCGAGACTTCGCCCTTGAAGCGGCCGTGCACGCTGTCGTACTGCAGCATGTAGGCCAGGTAGTCGGGCTCCAGCAGGTCGTTGATGGCCACGACTTCGATGTCGCTGAAGTTTTGCAGGGCCGAGCGCAGCACATTGCGTCCGATGCGGCCAAAGCCGTTGATGCCGATCTTGATGGTCATGGATGTCTCTCCAGGGTTTGGTGGGGGTGAATGAATTACTTGCGCTTGAGCACGGCTTGCACCGTGGCGGCGACGTTCTCTTCCGTGAAGCCGAAATGCTGGAACAGCACGGGGGCGGGGGCCGATTCGCCGTAGGTGTCGATGCCCACCACGGCGGCGCAGCCGTACTTCCACCAGCCGTCGGTCACGCCCATTTCCACGGCGATGCGCGGAAGGCCGGCGGGCAGCACGGAGGTCTTGTACTTCACGTCTTCGCGGTCAAACGTGGTGGTGCTGGGCATGGAGACCACGCGCACGGCGATCTTTTGGGCCGCCAGCAGCTGCTGGGCCTTGAGCGCCAGTTGTACTTCCGAGCCGGTGGCGATGATCACGGCCTGGGCCTTTTTCTTCAGGCCGGCGTCGGCGGGTTCGCTCAGCACGTAGGCGCCGCGGCTGATGTCGCCCAGGTCGCGCTTGGGGGCGTAGGGCAGGTTCTGGCGGCTCAGCAGCAGCGCGGTGGGCTTGTTGCGGTTGCTCAGGGCCACGCTCCAGGCCACGGCGGTTTCGGCGGTGTCGGCGGGGCGCCACACGTCCAGGCCGGGGATCAGGCGCAGGCTGGCGGCGTGCTCGATGGACTGGTGGGTGGGGCCGTCTTCGCCCAGGCCGATGGAGTCGTGGGTGAACACATGGATCACACGCTGCTTCATCAGCGCGGCCATGCGGATGGCGTTGCGGCTGTAGTCGCTGAAGGTCAGGAAGGTGCCGCCGTAGGGGATGAAACCGCCGTGCAGGGCCACGCCGTTCATGATGGCGGCCATGCCGAACTCGCGCACGCCGTAGTTGATGTGGCGGCCGATCTGGCCGGCTTCGGTCTTGGCGACCTGGCCCTGGGCGTCAAAGCGCAGGGCGGGCGTGCTCTTGGTGTTGGTGAGGTTCGAGCCGGTCAGGTCGGCCGAGCCGCCCAGCAGCTCGGGCAGCGCGGCGGTGAAGGCTTCGAGGGCCAGCTGGCTGGCCTTGCGGCTGGCCACGGTCTCGCCCTTGGTGTGCGCGGCCACCACGGTGTCCACGGCCACTTGCGCGAAGTTCGGGGGCAGGTCGCCCGCCATGCGGCGGCTCAGTTCAAAGGCCAGCTCGGGGTAGGCGGCTTCGTAGGCGGCAAAGCGCAGGGTCCATTCGGCTTCCGAAGCCTGGCCGGCGGCCTTGGCGTCCCAGGCGGCGTACACCTGTTCGGGGATCACGAAGGGTTCGTGCGACCAGCCCAGGGCGGCGCGGGTCAGGTTGATTTCTTCGGAGCCCAGGGGCTCGCCGTGGGCCTTGGCGGTGTTGGCGCGGTTGGGGCTGCCCTTGCCGATGGCGGTCTTGCAGACGATCAGCGTGGGCTTGTCGGTGCTGGCCTTGGCTTTGGCCAGGGCGGCGGACACGGCCTTGGCGTCGTGGCCGTCCACGGCGTCGATCACGTTCCAGCCGCAGGCGGTGAAGCGCTGGGGCGTGTTGTCGATGAACCAGGGCGCGACCTGGCCGTCGATGCTGATGCCGTTGTCGTCGTACAGGGCGATCAGCTTGTTCAGTTTCCAGGCGCCGGCCAGGGCCACGGCCTCGTGGCTGATGCCTTCCATCAGGCAGCCGTCGCCCAGGAAAACATAGGTGTGGTGGTTGACGACCGCATGGCCTTCGCGGTTGAACTCGGCGGCCAGCAGCTTTTCAGCCAAGGCAAAGCCCACCGCATTGGTCACGCCCTGGCCCAGGGGGCCGGTGGTGGTTTCCACGCCGGGGGTGATGCCTTGCTCGGGGTGGCCGGCGGTCTTGCTGTGCAGCTGGCGGAAGTTCTTCAGCTCTTGCAGGGGCAGGTCGTAGCCGGTCAGGTGCAAGAGCGCGTACAGCAGCATCGAGGCATGGCCGTTGGACAGCACGAAGCGGTCGCGGTCCAGCCACTGGGGGTTGCTCGGGTTGTGCTTGAGGTGGCTGCCCCAGAGCGCCACGGCCATATCGGCCATGCCCATGGGGGCGCCGGGGTGGCCCGAGTTGGCTTGTTGAACTGCGTCCATGGCCAAAGCGCGGATCGCATTTGCCATTTGGGGGTGTTGCTGGGTGTTGGCCATGGGGGCGGCTCCGGGTAGGAGGGTCAAGGGAAACCGCGCATTTTACCGGGCCCCTCGGACAAGGGTCCGCGCGCGCCTGCCGTCATGCGGCTGTCATGGCGCGGTCCTAGGGTCCATGGCTTTGCCCCTCCCCGAGGACAGACCATGGACCGACGACAGTTTTTGGGCCGCACGGCCTTTTTCACGGTGGCCGCCGCCGCCCTGAGCGCCTGTGGCAGCAGTGACGAGCCGCAAGGCCGCTACACCTTCCCGCAGGGCGTGGCCACCGGCGACCCCAAGGACAGCAGCGTGGTGTTCTGGAGCCGCTGCGTGCGTGCGGACGGTAGCGCGGCCGATGTGAACCTGGCGCTGCAGGTGTCGGCCACGCCCGATTTCGCCAGCCTGCTGGCCCAGGTGCCGCTGGTGGCCAGCGCCACCTACGACCACACGGTGCGCGCCAAGGTCACCGGCCTGCCTTTGGGCGCCCGCCTGCACTACCGCTTTGTGTCCGGCAGCGACGCGAGCCCGGTGGGCACCACCCGCACCGCGCCCGCCGCCAGCAGCACCGCCCCCGTGCGCTTTGCCTGGTTCACCTGCCAGGACTGGAGCGTGAACCACTGGGGCGCCATGTCGTTGATGGCGCAGGAAGACCTGGATTTTCTGGTCCATGTGGGCGACTACATCTACGAAACCGTGGGCGCCGCCTTCCAGTCGGGCGCGGCCGAGCCCGCGCACGGCGCGATCCGCTTTCCCGATGGCACCGCGCTGCCCGATGGCTCGCGCTACGCCACCACCCTGGCCGACTACCGCACCCTGTACCGCACCTACCGGGGCGATGCCCGGCTGCAGGCCCTGCACGCCCGGTTTCCCTTCATCCCGACCTGGGACGACCACGAGTTCAGCGACGACTGCTGGCAGGACCACCAGACCTACACCAACGCCAACCTGCCGCAAACCGCCCGCCGCCGCGCTGCCAGCCAGGCCTGGGTGGAGTACATGCCGCTGGACTTTGGCGATGTGTCGTTCAGCCCCGCCAACCCGGCCTACGACAACCTGCGCATCTACCGCGACTTCCGCTTTGGCGCGCTGGTGCACCTGGTCATGACCGACGAGCGCCTGTACCGCGACGACCACATCGTCAGCGAAGCCGCCATCGCCCAGGCCCAGGGCCACGACCCCATCAACGGCAGCGATGCGATCGGCGCGCGCTACTTCGTGCAGCAGCCCGTGCTGCAGCAGTTCGAGGCGCAAAAAACCGCCGCCATGGGCCGCGCGCCTTCCATCCTGGGCACCACGCAAACCCAGTGGTGGAAAGACACCCTCCAGGGCTCCACCGCCCGCTGGAAGCTCTGGGGCAACGGGCTCATGCTCAACCGCCTGTGGATGGACCTGCGCGCCAGCGCCCCCGCGCCGTTCAACGCCCTGTATGTCGTCAACAGCGACGCCTGGGACGGCTTCCCCGGCCACAAGGCCGAGCTGATGGGTTTCCTGAAAACCCAGAACATCCAGAACGTCGTGGCCCTCACCGGCGACCTGCACGCCTTCCAGTGCGGCGTGGTGCGCGACCTGCCCGATCCCGCCACCGGCAAGCCCGTGCTGGTGGACTTTGTGTGCGCCGGCATCAGCAGCTCCAGCTTCTACAGCTACATCAAGGCCGGCGCGGCCGGCACGCCGCTGGCGGCCCTGGTGGCCTCGCCCGAGGTGTTCGACGGCGCCCTCAAGGCCCACAACCCCGACCTGCGTTATGCCGACCACAACGCCCAGGGCTATGCCACGGCCACCGTCAGCGCCGACCAACTGGTCGTGGTGTTCAACAAGGTCAAGCCGCTGCAGGCCGACGGCACCGTGCCCGCCAGCCCGCTGCTCCAGCGCACCCGCATCACCGTGGCCAGCGGCAGCAACACCCCGGTGATCGAAGACAAGGTCTGAACGCCAGCACCCCCCGGCTGCGCGGCGGGCAGGCCGGGCCGCCCGGGGCGGCGCCCCCGGAACCGGCAAGGCCCCGGCCCGTGCATCGGCTACAGTCCCGCCCATGCACGGGCTCCACCTGACCGCCGACCTTCACGACTGCTGCTGCGACGCGTCCTGGCTGATCGAAGCCCCGCAACTGCAAAACGCCTGCCTGCAGGCCGCGCAGGAGGCCGGGCTGCAGGTGGTCAACCAGCTGTTCCACCGCTTTCCCGCCACGCCCCAAGGCCCCGGCGGCGTGACCGCCACCTTGCTGCTGGCCGAAAGCCATGTCTGCCTCCACACCTGGCCCGAACTGCAGGCCGTGACCCTGGATGTGTACGTCTGCAATCTCGGTGGCGACCACTCGGCCAAGGCCGAGCGCCTGATGGAGCAGCTGCTGCAGCTGTTCAGGCCGCGCCGCACCGCGCTGCACCGCCTGCAACGCGGCTCCCTGACTGCCCCAGCCTCCTGAAATGCTTCGCACCCCCAACGCCACAGTGACGCCCACCCAAGTCCCCGCCATGCTGCTCGCCGCCGGCCGCGGCGAACGCATGCGCCCCCTCACCGACCACTGCCCCAAGCCCTTGCTGGGCGTGCAGGGCCAGCCCCTGCTGCAATGGCATCTGCAGGCCCTGGCCCGGGCCGGCGTGGCGCGGGCGGTGGTCAACACCGCCTGGCTGGGCGCGCAGATTCCGGCCCGCTTTGGGCATGAAACAGTGCTCCAGGCCAATGCAGACCAGCAGTGTGTGCTATTAATTTCGTACTCCCACGAAGGCCAGGACTTTGGCCAGGCGCTGGAAACCGCCGGCGGCATTGCGCGGGCCTTGCCGCAACTCGGGCCCGTGTTCTGGCTGGCCGCAGGCGATGTGTTTGCGCCCGACTTTGTCTTTGACGCCGCCGCCGCCCAGGCCTTTGCCGCCAGCGACGACCTGGCCCACCTGTGGCTGGTGCCCAACCCCGAACACCACCCGCGCGGCGACTTCGGCCTCTCGCCCACCGGCCGCGCCCTGAACCTTCCCGCCGAGCACCCCGGCCCGCGCGCCACCTACAGCACCCTCGCCCTGCTGCGGGCCGAGCTGTTCAGCGCCCCCTGGTGCGACATCCCCCCTGGCAACCCCCAGGGCCAGGCCGCCCCGCTCGGCCCCCTGCTGCGCCGCGCCATGGACCGTGACCGTGTCGGCGCCAGCCTCTACACCGGCCGCTGGACCGACGTGGGCACGCCGGAGCGGCTGGCCGGCTTGAATGCGCTGGGGTGATGGGGCCCCCGCGCCTGCACCGCCGGGGCGGGCAGCGCGCGGACCGCATGGCCTGGCGCCTGCCCGCTGCGGCGGCGCGGCCCGGTGCGTGCCCCCGCGCAGCCCCGCCAGAACGCCAGCGGGGATGCCGCATACTTGCCGGCTTCCTGTGTGCGGGGATGAGCCCCGTCCGTGTTCCTGAGGAGTCTTGATGACCGCCATTTCCGCCCAAGCCGTCTACGCCGATCGCCGTGCCCGCCTGGCCGCCCAACTGGGGCCGGACGACATCGCCATCATTCCGACCGCTCCGGAGCGCGCCCGCAACCGGGACAGCGAGTTCCTGTACCGTTTTGACAGCTACTTTTATTACCTGACGGGCTTTACCGAGCCCCAGGCCTGGCTGGTGATCACCGGCGATGGGCGCAGCACCCTGTTTTGCCAGCCCAAGGACCTGGAGCGCGAGATCTGGGACGGCTACCGCCTGGGCCCCGAGGCCGCGCCCGCCCATTTGGGCGTGGACGCTGCGGTGTCGGTGGCCGAACTCGACCAGCGCCTGCCGCGCCTGCTGGAAAACCGCCAGGCCGTCTGGTACCCGTTTGCCATCCACACCGGGCTGGAGTCGCGGGTGGCGGGCTGGCTGGGCGCGGTGCGGGCCCGCGTGCGTTTTGGCGCCCTGTGCCCCGAGGTCCAGCACGACCTGTGCCGCCTGCTCGATGAAATGCGCCTGATCAAGGATGCGCACGAACAGGCCGTCATGCGCCGCGCCGCGCAGATCAGCGCCGGCGCCCATGTCCGCGCCATGCAGCGCAGTGCCGCCATGCTGGGCGCCGGCCAGCCGGTGCGCGAGTACCACCTCGATGCCGAGCTGCTGCACGAATTCCGCCAGCACGGCTCGCAGTACCCGGCCTACAGCTCCATCGTCGCCGCCGGGGCCAACGCCTGCGTGCTGCACTACCGCGCCGACAACGCCCCTGTGCGCGATGGCGAGCTGGTGCTGATCGACGCCGGTTGCGAGCTCGACGGCTACGCCAGCGACATCACCCGCACCTTCCCGGCCAATGGCCGCTTCACCGGGCCGCAGCGCGCGCTCTACGACCTGGTGCTGGCCTCCCAGGAGGCTGCAGTGGCCGCCACCCGGCCGGGTGCCCGCTTCACCGATCCGCACGAGGCCACCGTCAAGGTGCTCACCCAGGGCATGCTCGACCTGGGCCTGCTCGATAAAAACCAGCACGGCACCCTGGACGACGCCATCGAAAACCGCCACTACTTCGCCTTCTACATGCACCGCACCAGCCACTGGCTGGGCCTGGACGTGCACGACTGCGGCAGCTACGTGGAGCCGAGCGAGCGGGGCCAGACCAGCGAGCGCCAGGACCCGCTGTCGGGCGAAACCATCACCAACCGCCCCAGCCGCATCCTGCGCCCCGGCATGGTGTTGACCCTGGAGCCCGGCCTGTACGTGCGCCCCAGCGACAGCGTGCCGCCCGCGTTCTGGAACATCGGCATCCGCATCGAAGACGACGCCATCGTCACCGAGACCGGCTGCGAGCTGATCACCCGCGACGTGCCGGTGGAGGCCGATGCCATCGAGGCGCTGATGCGGGGATGATCCTCTGGGGGGGCTGGCGTCCGTCAGGGCGCTGCCTCAGCGCTTTGCCGCCCGATGGCGGCAAACCACCCGAAGCTCCTCCAGCAGCTGGAGAGCGGGCTTGGGCAAGCTACCTGAGCTGCGCCGATAAGCCGTCAAGGTGAAGGGGTCGGTCGTATGGGGGATGTTCAGTGTTTTGATCCATCCCGCTTGCCTTTCCGCGCTGAACATGGCTTCGGGCATCCAGCTGAGAAACCCCGACTGTTTGACCAAACTCTTGATCAGGGTACTGGACCGTGTTTCCACCACGATATTGGGTAATGCCAGTTCATGCCGCGAGAAAATGCTCTTCAGGCTTTGAAAGGGGGGCGTGCCTCTCGGGGCTGTGACCCACCGTTCATGGACCGTGTCGATGAGTTGAATATCGGGTTTGTCCTGTAAGGGGTGGTGGGCACCGGCCACCAGAAAACTCATGTCGTCCCAACAGCAGTCTTGAATGGCCGATAGGCCTTCCATCTCCGGCTTATAAACCCCGAACGCCAAATCCACGCTGTTATTCACCAGCGCATCTGCGACACGGTCCCACACGTCTTCGATGACCTGAATCTGCAGCTTGGGAAATTTCTGAGAAAAATTATCGAGCACTACGGGGAGCAGGGAGCTGGAGATACTGCTGATGGTTCCAATGCGGACCGTTCCCTTGGCCAATCCCAGCATGGCACTGATTTCTTCCTGGGCCATGGCAGATTCCCGCAGCAAGGACTGGGCGTGGGGCAGCAAGGCATGCCCCACGTCGGTGAGGAGCATGCCTTTCGAGTGGCGCTCAAACAGCGGCGCCCCCAGGTGCTCTTCCAGGCTTCTGATGGTTCGACTCAGGGCGGGCTGCGTCACGTGCAGCGCAATAGCGGCGCGCCCCAGCGTGCCGGACGCCACCACGGTGGCGAAAGCTTGCAGTTGGTGCAGGTCAAAAGTCATTCTAAATTGTAATGACTTTTTCTTAAAACGGCATTTTCTTGGTATGTCTACTGTCTTTAGACTTTCTGTCGAGGGGGTTGTGTGTATCGGCCAAACCCCCCTCGTCAGAAAAATATTCCTTTATGGAGACAGGCATGCGTGTAGTTCATTCTTTGCTTTCTGCCGCTGTGGCTTTGGTGGGCGCTACAGCGTCAATCCAGGTTTTCAGTGCGGAGCCCTTTCCCAGCAAACCCGTCAAGATTGTGGTGGCCTATGCCGCTGGAGGCGGTACAGATGCCCTGGTTCGTGCGGTGGGCGCTCAGCTTTCGACGCAGTTGGGGCAACCCATTCTGGTGGACAACCGCCCTGGGGGCGGGGCCGTCATTGCAGCCGAGGCGGTGGCTAAATCGCCGCCTGATGGACACACCCTTTTCTCCGCAGACAACGGATCGCTGATTTTCAATACGGCGCTTTTCAAGAAACTGCCTTACAACCCGATCAAGGATTTCTCTCCGATCGGATTGATGGCCCGGGACCCTCTGGTCCTTGCCGTGAATCCCGCAGCGGGATTCAACAGCGCCAAAGAGCTGATCGAGGCCATTCGCAAAAATCCCGGCAAGATCAGTTATGCCTCGCCGGGCGTAGGAGGGCCACACCATATTGCGATGGAAATGCTCAAAACACACTCCAAACTGGATGTGCTGCATGTCCCCTACAAAGGTGCGGCGCCTGCGATTCAGGACGTGGCAGGCGGTCAATTGCCCTTGATGGTGGTGGATACGGCCGCTGGCATGCAGATGATCAAGGCCGGCAAGCTCAAGGCCTTGGCCACTTTCTCCAAGGTACGCCTGCCCTTGCTGCCCGACGTGCCCACTCTGATCGAGCTGGGTTACACAGAGATTGAAGCCGTGGCCTGGCTGGGGTTGGTGGCGCCTTCTTCCACGCCCAAAGAAACAGTGGATCGATTGAGCATCGAATTACAAAAAGCGATCAATACCCCCTCGATTCGGACCACGCTCCTGAATATGGGCCTGGAACCCACACCCTCCGATGCGAAAGGCATGGCCAAACTCTGGGAGAACGAGAGAAATTATTGGCCCCAGCTGATCCGGGAACGAAATATCAATCTTGATTAAAGAGGAAGTCGTCATGCTGAGCAATGAAGCCCTGGTGCCGTTTTTAAAGCAACGGAAAAATATCAAAAATGAGGTCAGCCTGGAGGAATGGGCTGTGCGTGTGGATTTGGCGGCTTGTTACCGGCTGGTGGCCCATTTCCGGATGACGGATTGGATCTATAACCACATTTCCGCACGCATTCCGGGAGACCATGCGCATTATTTGATTAATCCGTTTGGTCTTTTGTACGAGGAAATATCGGCCTCCAATTTGGTCAAGGTCGATGTCCACGGCCATCTGGCCGAGGATGTACCGCTGGATGTCAATCCCGCCGCTTTTGTGATCCATGGCGCCATCCATGCCGCGAGGCCGGATATCGGGTGCGTTTTGCACACCCATACGTCAGCGGGTGTGGCGGTGGCGGCCCAAGAACACGGCTTGCTGCCTCTTTCTCAGCATGCGTTCAAGGTGCTGGGCCGGGTCTCGTACCACGACTTTGAAGGAATTGCGCTGGATCTGGACGAGCAGCAGCGCCTGGTGCGCGATGTGGGCCAGCAAGACGTTTTGATATTGCGCAACCATGGTCTGCTCACGATGGGCAGGGATGTATCCCGAGCCTTTGAACTGATGTTCTACCTGGAGCGGGCCTGTCAAATTCAAATTGCCGCGCTCTCTGGCGGCTCGAAGATGACCTACCCCTCGGCCGAAGTCTGTGAACGAACCAGTGCGCAATTTGCCAATGACCACAGCTTTGTCCAGGGACGCGACTGGCAGGCCCTGCTCAGGCTGCTGGACCGAATCGACCCGTCGTACAAAGAGTGAACCGTTTGATCGCCCCCCCATGGGGGGGCGGGCACAGCGGTGGCTGGAGGGCGAGGCCGCGTCGATGCAGATGCATGTTCAGCCCGGGTCTTTGGAGCTTTAAAAAGCCCCTAGCCCAATGGATAAGGGCACTGCGTGCTCTCTTTTTTGAATCAGCGCGGCCCCTGCACCGCCATGGTGATGCGGGAGACGCAGGTGGTCTCGCCGGCCTCGTTGACCAGGTCGATCTGCCAGACCTGGGTGGTGCGGCCCACATGCACCGGGCGGGCCGTGCCGGTGACCCAGCCCTCCGTGACCGAGCGGATGTGGTTGGCGTTGATGTCCAGGCCCACGCCGCGGTGGCCCTCGGGGCAGGCGTGGAAGGCGGCGGCCGAGCCCAGGGTTTCGGCCAGCACCACGCTGACGCCGCCGTGCAGGATGCCGAAGGGCTGCTTCGTGCGGTGGTCCACCGGCACCCGGCCGCGCAGGTAGTCGTCGCCCACTTCGGTGAATTCAATGCCCAGGTGGCTGGTCGCGCAATCGGCGTTGGCTTGGGTCAGCAGTGCGACGGAGATGGGTTTTTTCCAAATGGACATGGTGTGTTTCTTCGGTGAATCGGTGGGGAGGGGGTTCAGCGGATCTGCGTGCGCACCAGTTCCGCGCGCAGCGTGAATTCGGGCCGCACGCGGTCCCAGAAGGCCTGGGCCGGGGCCTGCCAGCGCGGAACATCTGCGCCCGGCGTGGCTTCGATGCGGGTCCAGGCCCAGCCCAGCAGCACCAGGGCGACGGCGCGCAGGTAGTCGTCGGCGACGCGGAATGGCAGTTCGGCATCGGTCGTGCTGGCCTGGACCAGCGTGGTGCTCAGGGCTTGCAAGTCGGCGCCATGCGCCAGCAGGGTGGCGTGGCGGGGCTGGGCGGCGTCCAGGCCGGCCTGCAGGTCGGCCAGCACCTGGGCCAGGCCGGCGCCGGCGTCGGGCAGGACCTTGCGGGTCAGCAGATCGATGGCCTGGATCTCGTTGGTGCCCTCGTAAATCATGGCCACGCGGGCGTCGCGCACGGTTTGCTCAATGCCCCATTCGCGCACATAGCCGTGGCCGCCAAACACCTGCAGGCAGGCGCTGGCGCCGTCAAAGCCCTGCTGGGTCCACGCGGCTTTCAGCACCGGGGTGATCAGCCCGCACCAGCGCTGGGCCTGGGCGCGCTGCTGCGGGTCGGGGTGCCGGCGGGCCGCGTCCAGCTGCAGGCTGGTGTGGTAGCCCAGCACGCGCCCGCCGTCGATCCAGGCGCGCTGCACGTCCAGGATGCGGCGCATGGCCGGGTGCTCGATCAGCAGGTCGGCGCTGTCGTGGGGGCCGCGCGAGGCGGGGCGGGGGCCGGGCGCGCGCATCTGGCGGCGCTCGCGGGCGTAGGCATCGGCCTGCTGCCAGGCGGCGTCCAGCAGGGCCACGCCTTCGAGGGCCACTTCCAGGCGGGCGGCGTTCATCATGATGAACATGGCGTTCAGGCCCGCACCGGGCTGGCCGATCAGCCAGCCAGCGGCGTCCTCGAAGCGCATCACGCAGGTGGAGCTGCCGTGCAGGCCCATTTTTTCTTCGATGCGCTCGCAGAACACGCCGTTGCGCGGGCCCAGCGGGGCGCCGGGTTCGGCCGAGGCCGGCAGAAACTTGGGCACCAGGAACAGCGACAGCCCCTTGGGCCCCGGTGCGGCGCCGGGCAGGCGGGCCAGCACCAGGTGGACGATGTTGTCGCTCAGGTCGTGCTCGCCGCTGGAGATGAAGATCTTGGTGCCGCTCAGGCTGTGCTCGCCGGGCAGCAGGCCGCCCTCGGCCACGGGCACGGCCTGGGTGCGCACCAGGCCGACGTCGCTGCCGGCCTGGGGCTCGGTCAGGCACATGGTGGGCAGCCACTCGCCGGTGGCCAGCTTGTCCAGGTAGGCCGCCTGCAGCAGCGGGTGGCCGTGGTGCTTCAGGCATTCGTAGGCGCCGTGCAGCAGGCCGGGGGCCATGGTCCAGCCGTGGTTGGCGGCGCGCAGCCATTCGTACAGCACGGTTTCCAGCACGCGTGGCAGGCCCTGTCCGCCGTCCTCGGTGGCGGCGGACAGCGCGGGCCAGCCGGCCTGCCAGAAGGCGCGGTAGGCGTTGGCAAAGCCGGGCGGCGTGGTGACCTGGCCCGCCTCGAAGCGGCAACCGACTTCATCGCCCACCTTGTTCAGCGGCGCGATGACCTCGGCCACGAACTTGCCCGCCTCTTCCAGCACCTGCGCCATCAGCGGTGCATCGGCCTCGGTCAGGCCCGGCAGGGCCTGCAGCGCCTGGGGCGCCTGCAGCACGTCGAACAGGAGAAAGCCAATGTCGTCGGGACGGGGTTGGTAGGGCATGGGGCGGTGCTCGTTCGTTCAAAAGCCAGGCCCGAAGTATCGCCGCCGCGGCCCCGTGCCGCGGGCACCCTTGTCACGCCGGTGGCAGAGGCCAGGGCATCAAAAAGCCCGCCGGATGCGCAGCGGGCTTTTGGTGCTCAAATTGCCATTAAGGCCAATAAATACCAGCGGTATGTGCTCACTTTTTTGAAGTAAGCACGGGCCTTCAGGTCGCCAGCATCGCCTGGTGCTTGCCGCCCAGGCCCAGGTAGGCCTCGATGACGCGGGGGTCGTCGGCCAGTTGGGCGGCGGGGCCGTGCATGGCGATCTGGCCGGTTTCGAGCACGTAGGCGTAGTCGGCCACCTGCAGGGCGGCGCGGGCGTTTTGTTCCACCAGCAGGATGGAGACGCCGCGCCGGCGCAGCTCGGCGATGATGCGGAAGATTTCCCGCACGATCAGCGGCGCCAGGCCCAGGCTGGGCTCGTCCAGCATCAGCAGCTTGGGCTTGGCCATCAGCGCGCGGCCCACGGCCAGCATTTGCCGCTCGCCGCCCGAGAGGGTGCCGGCCAGCTGGTGGCGGCGCTCTTTCAGGCGCGGGAACAGGGCGTAGACCTCGTCCATGGTCTGGGCGTGGTCGCGCTGGCCGCTGCGGTAGCGCTGGAAGGCGCCCAGGGTCAGGTTGTCTTCCACGCTCAT
Source organism: Burkholderiaceae bacterium (assembly GCA_028685665.1). Classification (GTDB taxonomy): domain Bacteria; phylum Pseudomonadota; class Gammaproteobacteria; order Burkholderiales; family Burkholderiaceae_C; genus JAQUDN01. Next base: position 23,172 of record JAQUDN010000024.1, read on the forward strand.
TTCGCTGAACAGCTCGCGTTTTTCCGGGACCAGGTTCATGCCGCGCGCGACCATGTGCTCCACGTCGGCCTGGGGCTCTGCCTGGCCGTCGAAGCGGATCTCGCCCCGGGAGGGCAGCAGGCCCATGACCGCGGACAGCAGCGTGGTCTTGCCGGCGCCGTTCGGGCCGATCACGGTGACGATCTGGCCCTGGCCCACGGTCAGATTCGCCTGGCTCAGGGCCTCGACCTTGCCGTAGGACACGGACAGGTTGCGGATGTCCAGCACGGCGGGGGGCGTGGTGGCGGGCATGGTGGCTTCTTCCTTCTTCATCATTCCACCCCGCCCAGGTAGGCTTCGAGCACGGCGGGGTTGCGCTGGATTTCGTCGGGCAGGCCTTCGGCGATTTTTTCGCCGAACTCCATCACCACCACCCGGTCCACCAGGTTCATCACGAAGTCCATGTCGTGCTCCACGATCAGGATGGCCATGCCTTCGGCGCGCAGTTTCTTCAGCAGCTCGGCCAGGGCGTCTTTTTCCTTGTAGCGCAGGCCGGCGGCGGGCTCGTCCAGCAGCAGCAGGCAGGGGTCGGCGCACAGGGCGCGGGCGATTTCCAGGATGCGCTGCTGGCCCAGGGCCAGGCTGCCGGCGGGCTCGTGCAAGTAGGCGCCCAGGCCCACGCGTTCGAGCTGGTGGGCGGCTTCTTTCAGGATGCGGGCTTCTTCCTTGCGGTCCAGGCGCCAGGCGGCGCTGAACACGCCTTCGTGGCTGCGGCGGTGTGCGCCAATCGCCACGTTTTCCAGCACGCTCATCTTGGAGAGCAGCTTGACGTGCTGGAAGGTGCGGCTCATGCCCATGCGGGCGATGTCGCGCGATGCGTGGCCGGTGATGGGCTGGCCCAGGAAACGGATCTCGCCCGAGGTGGGGGTGTCCACGCCCGAGAGCTGGTTGAACATGGTGCTTTTGCCGGCGCCGTTGGGTCCGATCAGCGCCAGGATTTCACCGGCCTTGACGCTCAGGCTCATCTGGTTGTTGGCGACCAGGCCGCCGAATTTGCGCGTCACGTCGCGTGCCTCCAGCAGCACCTCGCCCGGCTGGCGCGGTGCGCGGCGGGGCAGGGGTTCGGCCTCGGGGTCGATCTGCTTGGGGGGGGCTTGCACAGGCACCCAGCGGCGCAGGATGGGCCACAGGCCCTCGCGGGCGCGGTGCAGCACCAGCATCATCAGGATGCCGAAGACGATGACTTCGAAGTTGCCGTTGGAGCCCAGCACCTGGGGCAGGACGTCCTGGAGCCATTGCTTGAGCACGGTGATCACCGCCGAGCCGACCAGCGCGCCCCACACATGGCCGGCGCCGCCGATGACGGCCATGAACAGGTACTCGATGCCAAAGTGCACCCCGAACGGGGTGGGGTTGATGAAGCGCTGCATGTGCGCATACAACCAGCCCGAGGCGCAGGCTTGCAGGGCCGCCAGCACGAAGATGACCATGCGCGCGCGGGCGGTGTTGACGCCCATGGCCTCGGCCATGATCCGGCCGCCCTTGAGGGCCCGGATGGCCCGGCCTTCCCGGGAGTCCAGCAGGTTCTGGGTGGTGAACACGGCCAGCAGCAAAAACGCCAGGATCAGGTAGTAGATTTCCTGGCTTTCGTCCAGGGTCCAGCCCAGCAGGTTGATGGGGGGGATGCCCGACAGGCCGGTGTGGCCGCCCAGGCTTTCCGCGGTGCCGAACAGGAAGTACAGGCTGATGCCCCAGGCGATGGTGCCCAGGGGCAGAAAGTGGCCCGAGAGCTTGAGCGTGATCTGTCCCAGCACCCAGGCCACCGCGCCCGTCAGCAGCAGGCCGATGACCAGGGTGATCCAGGGCGAGCTGCCGGCCCAGGCCAGCCAGGCGGGCAAATGGGTGGCCGTGGTCAGGGCGCCGGTGGTGTAGGCGCCCAGGCCCACGAAGGCCGCCTGGCCAAAGCTGGTCAGGCCCCCGACGCCGGTCAAGAGCACCAGCCCCAGCGCCACCATGGCGTACAGCCCGATGTAGTTCAGCAGGGTGACGTAGAACGGGGCGATCAGGGCCGGGGCGAGCAGCATCGCCCCGATGAAGGCGCCCAGGAGCAGGCGGTCGGTGCCCAGGGCCCGCGGGCGTGGTGCGGTGGGCAAGGGCGGCTGGGCCGCCAGGCCTTCGGTGTTCATTCTTCTTCCTCCTCGACAGGGTGGCTGTGCAGCGAGCGCCACAGGAGCACGGGGATGATCAAGGTAAAGACCAGCACTTCTTTGTAGGCGCTGGCCCAGAACGACGAGAACGCTTCCAGCAGGCCCACGATCAGCGCGCCCACGGCCGCCAGCGGGTAGCTGCCCAGGCCGCCGATGATGGCGGCGACGAAGCCTTTCAGGGCGATCAGGAAGCCGGTGTCGTAGTAGATCGTGGTCACCGGTGCGATCAGGATGCCCGACAGGGCGCCGATGAAGGCCGCCAGGGAAAAGGTCAGCCGGCCGGCCAGCGCGGGCGAAATCCCCATCAGCCGGGCACCGACGCGGTTGAAGGCCGTGGCCCGCAGGGCCTTGCCGTAGATCGTGTGTTCAAAGAACTGGTAGAGCCCTCCGATCAGCAGGCCGGACGCCGCCAGGATCACGACGGTCTGGCCGGAGATGTGCAGGGGGCCCAGCTCGAAGTCGGCCTCGCTGAAGGCCGGCGTGCGCTGGCCCTCGGCGCCAAAAAACAGCAGGCCCAGGCCCACCATCGTCACGTGGGCGGCCACGGACACGATCAGCAGCACCAGCGTGGGCGCCGATGCGATGGGCTGGTACACCAGCCGGTACATCAGCGGGCCCATGGGCACGACGATGGCCAGGGTCAGCACCGCCTGCACGCCCAGAGGCAGTGCCTGCAGGGGCAGGGCGCTCAGTGCGCCGGCCAGGCCCAGGGGAAACGCCAGGTGGCCGAGCACGATGCGCCCGAGTTTTCGGAGCTGTCCCGCCTGCAGCGCGGCACGGCCGTCG